>NZ_JBHSUM010000006.1:0-82575 GCF_042660605.1 Nitratireductor sp. GCM10026969 | reverse complement strand
CGCACCGGGCCTCACGGCCGCGCGCGCGGCCGGCATCGAGGCCGTCCCTGTGCCGCGGACGGACTTTGCCGACAAGGCGGCCCATGAGGCGGCGATCGAGGAAACGCTCTCCGCCCACGAGACGGAACTCATCTGCCTTGCCGGTTTCATGCGCATGCTGAGCGCGGATTTCGTGAACCGGTGGGAGGGTCGGATGATCAACATCCACCCTTCGCTCCTGCCGCTCTTTCGCGGCCTCGACACCCACGCACGCGCGCTCGAAGCGGGCATGCGCATCCATGGCTGCACGGTCCATTTCGTCACGGCGGAGATGGACAGCGGGCCTATCGTCGCCCAGGCGGCCGTCCCGGTTTTGCCGGGCGATGCCCCGGACGACCTCGCAGAGCGCGTCCTCAGGGTCGAGCACCAGATCTATCCGTTGGCGCTCGCCCTCGCAGCCTCGGGCAAGGCGCGCATGGAGAACGGCAAGACCGTCTTCGCCCGCAACGGAGACATCGGCTGGAGCGAGAAGGCCAGCTTCCTCATCCCGTCCTCCCTGGAGGAGGTCCGCGACCTGGAGGATCTGGCCCGGCGGACACCCTAACCGCCTCTTGGGAACTTCCAGGGCGACGTGCTACCGGCTCGGCCACGACCAGGGCACCGGCTCCACGCTGTCGATCCGCGTCTCGCCGAGGCTCTTGGTGAGTTCGTAGCCGCGAATACCCGCCTCCGCCAAAGCCTCCACGAGCGGTGCGGCGTGGGTGACGACGACGATCTGGCAAGAAGCCGAGGCATCCCTGATCAACCGCGCGAGCGGTGCCAGCAGTTCCGGGTGGAGGCTCGTCTCCGGCTCGTTCAGCACCATCAGGCCGGGCGGGCGCGGGGTGAGCAGGGCCGCGAGCAGAAGTAGATAACGCAGCGTACCGTCGGACAATTCGGCCGCGCGCAGGCTGCGCAGCAGCCCGTGCTGGTGCATCAGGAGTTCCAGCTTTCCGCCCGATTCCTCGATCGCCATCGAGGCGCGGGGGAACGCGTCGTCGATCGCCGCCGCGAGCGCCTCCTTGTCGCCGATTTCCCGGATGGTCTGCAGCGCAGCCGGCAGGTCCGATCCGTCCGCGGCGAGCACCGGCGTGCGCGTGCCGATCCGCGCGCTCCTTGCGGGCGCCTCCGCGTCGGTGCGAAAGTGGTCGTAAAAGCGCCATCCCCGCATGCGCTCGCGCAGCACGAGCAGCTCCGCCAGGTTCCTGGGATCGGCCGCTTGCATCATCATGCTCTCATAGGGCGGCAGGTTGGTGATGGGCGTGTGTCGGCGCCCCGCTTCGTCCAGCGCCATAACGGCCGGGCCGGAGCGCGTGGCAAAGGTGTTGCTGCGGCTCAGCGCCTCCCCGACCCAGACCGCTTCCGCCTTGATTTCCGGATCGAGATTGAACATCGAGCCCTGCGCGGCGACGGGAAGGCCGAGATCGATGGCGTAGCCATAGTCGTCCGAGGCAAATCCGAGCTTCAGGCTGACCCTTTCCTTTCTCACCGTCCCCTGTATCTCCTGGGTTCCCTGTCGCATTTCGCGCGAGATCCGCTCGGGGCCGGCCCACAGGGTCGATTGCAGCCCGCCTTCCGCCGCAAGTGACGCGATGACACGGCCTTGCGCCACGTCTGCCAGGAGGCGAAGCGCGCGGTAGAAGCTCGATTTGCCCGTCCCGTTGCGCCCGGTGATGACGGTCAGGCGGTCGAGCGGCAGAACCAGGGAGCGGATGGAGCGGTAGCCGGAAATCGCGAATGTATGAATCAAGGCATCCGCCGGGAATACCCGGCCCTTCTTCAAAAAGCGCTGACCCTGAGAGCAGTTCCAGGAAAAGTGGAAGCCGGTCTTCCCTCCGGAATTGGCTGGAATTAAATGGTGAGATCAGTTCACCGTTCCCATGAGACGGTGAACTGAACTAGCGGCTGTCAGGACGGCGCCTCTTGACCTTTCAACCGCTCCCAACCCGCATCCGGCGCGAAGCGGGGGCCGTGCTTCTCCTCCAGTTGCTGCAGCTTGGTGACGATCTCGTCTGCCCCGCGCGAATGCGCATAATGCAGCGGGCCGCCGCGGAACGGAGCAAAGCCCGTACCGAAGATCATCGCGCCATCGGCCGTGTCCTCATCCGGCACGACGCCTTCCCGCAGGCAGCGCACCAGCGTGTTGAGCATCGGCAGGACCAGCCGGTCGGCCAGCACCGCGTCCGCCTTCGGTGTCTCCGCCTTCTTGGCCACCCTTACCTCGTCGCTCTTCGGCCGACCCTTTTCGTCATAGGTGTAGAGTCCCTTGCCGGCCTTGCGGCCGGTTTCGCCGTTCTCCACTTTCTGCACCAGCCATTCCGGCACGTCCGGCATGGGTTCGTCGAGGCGCTCCTGCAGCATGCGCGCGACCTCCAGGCAGATGTCGAGGCCGACGCGGTCGGCGAGTTCGATCGGCCCCATCGGCATGCCGAAATCCCGCGCCGCCGCGTCGATCACCTCCTTCGGCACGCCCTCGTCGAACATAACGAATGCCTCGACCAGATACGGCGTCAGGGCACGGTTGACGAGGAAGCCCGGCGCGCTCTTCACCGGCGCCGGCAGGCGGGAGATGTCGCCGCAAAACGCATTCGCCCTTTGCAGGGTTTTCTCGCCCGCCTCGTCATGGCCGACGATCTCGACGAGTTCCATCCGCGTGACGGGATTGAAGAAGTGCAGGCCGACGAAACGCTCCGGAAAAGCCAGTCCTTCGCGCAAGCTTTCCAGGGGAATGCTCGACGTGTTCGTGGCGAGAATCGCGTCCTTTTTCATGCGCGGCGCGACCGCCTCGAAAACCTTGCGCTTCACCGCCTCCTTCTCCGCCACGGCCTCGATGACGAGATCGGCCTTGGACACCCCCGCACCGTCGAAATCCGGTATCAGCCGGTCGAGTGCGTCGCGCCGGTCGAGGCTGGAATGCAGCTTTTTGTCGTAGAAGGACGATGCCCGACCGATGGCCGCGGCGATGGCCTTGGGCTCGAGATCGGTCAGCGTCACCCGCTTGCCGCGCGCCGCGCACCAGGCGGCGATGTCGCCGCCCATGGTGCCCGCGCCGATGACATGCACGTGCTTGACGCCGCTCTCGCCGCGGCCGCGGCGCTTCAAGCCTTCGCGCAGGAAGAAGACGCGCATGAGGTTCCGCGCCGTCTCGCCAACGAGCAACTGCGAGAAAGAGCGGATCTCGGCCCTTTGCATGTTCCGTTCGTTGCCGCCGTGCTCCTCCCAGAGGTCAATAAGCCGGTACGGCGCCGGGTAATGCGCCCGGGGCGCCTTCTTCTCCGTCTCCGCGCGCATGCGCTTGGCGGCCATGCGGCGCGCCGGTCCAAGGCCCAGAAGGTTCGCCCTCAACCCGCCGGCCGCGGATTTCAGCTCGCCGGAGACGGCGGCCTTCACCGCGTTCTCCACGTGCCGCTCCTCCACCACCGTGTCGACCAGGCCGAGCGCCTTGGCCTTTTTCGTGTGCACGGTGCGCCCGGTCAGCATCATCGTCATCGCTTCCACGGGATCGATGAGCGACGTCAGGCGGAAGGTGCCGCCAAGGCCCGGATGCAGACCCAGAAGCACCTCGGGAAAGCCGAAGCTCGCACCGTCAACGGCGATGCGGTGCTTGCAGGCGAGCGCCAGTTCCAGACCGCCGCCGAGGCAATGGCCGTGGATGACGGCGATGGTGGGCATCGGCAGTCCCGCCAGCCGGTCGACCACCTCGTGCGCCCGGCGCATACGTTTTTCCACCTCACCCGCATCATGCACGCCGCGGAAATCGCGTATATCGGCGCCGGCAACGAAGCCGCCCTTCTTGGCCGAGCGGATGACCAGCGCCCTGGCGCTCAATCCCTGCACCTCCGAAAGCACGCGGTCGAGTTCGGCGATCACTGCTTCGGAAAGCGTATTGGTGCTCTCCTCCGCCCGGTCGAGCACCAGCCAGACGACCCCGTCCTCCGCCTTGGCATAGCGCCAGTGGGTCAGCATCCCGGTCGCTTCCGGCGGCCCGAGTTCCATGTTGCGCCGCTCGAGCACCTCCCAGACCGTTTGCGAGACAGCCATCACACCACCTCCAGAAGCATGGCACCGCCCTGCCCGCCGCCGATGCATTCGGTGGCGATGCCGCGCTTCAGTCCGAGGCGGCGCATGGCGTTGGCGAGATGCAGGACAATGCGGTTTCCGCTGCTGCCCACCGGGTGTCCGAGGCTGATCGCCCCGCCGTCGACATTGAGCCGGTCGCGCGAGATCGCGCCATAGGGTTCTTGGAGCCCGAGCACGTCCCGGCAGTATTCATCATCCTCCCAGGCCGCCAGGCAGGCGAGCACCTGCGCTGCGAAGGCCTCGTTGAGCTCCCAAAGATCGATATCCGAGCGCTTCAGCCCCCGCCGTTCGGTCAGGGCGGTGCAGCATAGCGTCGGCCCGAGCCCCATGACCGAGGGATCGAGCGCGGCCCATTCGCTGTCGACGATCCGTGCCATCGGCTTGAGCTTGTGCTTCTTCACCGCCTCTTCGGAGGCGAGCACCACCCAGCTCGCACCGTCGGTGATCTGGGAGGAGTTGCCGGGGGTCACCCGGCCGTAGGGCTTCTCGAAGACCGGCGTGAGCTTGGCGAGCTTTTCCATGGAGGAGTCCGGTCGCACGCCGTCATCCTGATCGTAGAGCCGGCCCTCGCGCGTGACCGAGGCGATCACCTCGCCCTTGAGAAACCCCTCGCCCTGCGCCCGCGCCAGCCGCTGGTGGCTTTCCAGGGCGTATGAATCCGCCGCCTCGCGTGTAATCCCGAAAGCGTGGCCGATGATCTCCGCCGTCTGGCCCATGCCGAGGTCGGTGAGCGGATCCGTCAGCCCCCGCTCGAGGCCGACGACCGGCTTTGCCATGCCGGGCCGGAAAGCGCCGACCGCCGCCGCCCGCTCCCACGCGCTCTTGGCCGTGGCCATGCGCCCGAACCAGGATGCCGCCGTGTTGGACAGGACGAGCGGCGCATGTGACAGGGCCTCCGCCCCGCCGGCGAGGATGAGATCGGCCTCTCCGCCCTCGATGAGCCGGAAGCCGGTGTCGATCGACTGCATGCCCGAGCCGCAGTTGATCTGCACCGTGAAGGCGCGCATCGCTTCGCCCATGCCGAGCCGCAAGGCGGCCACCCTGGCCGGGTTCATTTCGTCGGCGATCACGTTGACACAGCCGAGAATGACGAGTTCGAAATCCTCCGCGGCAAAGGGTTGCCGGGCCAGAAGCGGCCGCCCGCACTGCACGGCGAGATCCACCGGCGTGAAGGGCCCCGGCTTGCCGCGCGCCCGCAAGAAAGGCGTGCGCGCGCCATCGACCAGATAGACCGGCCGCGCCCCTGCCTCGGTTCTGGCGGGAGTCCGTGGCGCGGCGGCCTTGCGAGTCGGTGTCGTTGCACGACGCGATTGCGTACCGCGGGGACTGCGTCGTCTCGACGGCTTGGGTGTCTCGGCCATGGGCGAATCCATCTCCCTGCAACGGTGGGCTGCAGAATAAGAGTCTTTGGCCTGTTTGCCCACCACCCGGCGCTCCGACTTGGCAACGCCCGCCGTCCGGCTTCGTTCCGGCATGGGAATTTCACGCCGTGGCGAAACCACATTGCCCTTCCTGACGTTCGATCGTCAGACCCGCCCGCAAAGGAGAACGAGATGGCACGGCAGAAATCCAAAGAGGCCCGGGAGCGCAACCGCGCGGGCAATCTGAGGCAGACGGATTTTGCGAACGACAGAATGGGCAAAAACAGCCTTCAGGGCGATGACCAGACGAGCGTGCGCAACGAGCGCCACGACCAGCCCGACACCCGCAGAGACGCCGACGAGGTGATGGAGAGCTTCGAGAAGATGGACAAGGACAAGCGCGCACGCACCGATCTGGGCAAGGGCAACAGGAGCGGCAAATGAGAATGCGGGGCATTCTCCTTCTGGGGATGGTGGGCATACTTCTTTCCACCGCGCCTTCTCCGGCCCAGGTAACCGAGGATGAACTCCTCGAAAACGAAGAGCCGCCCTTCATCGTCGAGGATCGTCCGGCGCCTGATGACCCGGAAGAACCCCGTATTCGTCGCACGGACGAGGCCTTCGTTCAGATCCGCGGCTCCTGGGCCAGCAACGAGACCGCGTGCACGTCGATGGAAAACCAGGACGACGGCGGTCTTTACGTCACCGATACGCTCATTCGCTGGGAGGACGCGGCCTGCAGCATCCGAGAGATCGATTCCGAGGACGGTGCGGCCGACGTCCATGCCACATGCGCTACCGAGACCGGCCGCCGGGATCGTCTGTTCCACCTGCGGGTCGTCGGCGAGGATACCCTGGCTCTCAGGGTCTTCACGGGCGCCGGAGAACAGGAAGCCACATTGACGCGCTGCGAGGCGGCGCAGTAACCTGCATCTCTGAATTGTAATCGCATGGCGGCAGCGTGGCAGACTTGCCACGAAAACGACTGAAACTCCATAAACCGGGGCCGTTCAGGCCCTTGGCCATTGCGAACCTGGCTATTTAAAGTCATTTTGCGCGCCGGCGGGTTGTGTCGGCGGGGGCGGTGAGACTTTGAAAGACGACTGACATGACTTTGCGGGGTCGGGAGGGATTTTGAGCACTCGGATCGCCGATGCAGATCGAGTATTGCGTCTCTGTGTCGTTGCCGCGTTGGCCTTCGGCCCGGTTTTTGCCGCGCCCCCAGCCAGTGCGCTCGAGATCTTCGGCCTTCGGCTCTTCGAGCGACAGGACGCGGAGGAAGACGACACCTTCATCGGAACGCCGCAGCCTTACACCGTCGAATTCACCGTCTCCGGCGACGACGAAGAAATCGAGTCCGACCTGAAGAACGCCTCGAGCCTGTGGGCAGACAGGGAAGAGCCGGCCGCGGGCGTGGCCGGCCTTGTCGCCAAGGCCCGCGGCGACTACCGGCGGCTTCTGGACGCGCTTTATGGCCAGGCCCGTTATGGCGGGACGATTTCGATCACCCTAGACGGCCGCGAGGCATCCGACCTCCTGCCCGATGTCGAGCTCGCCGACCCGGCGGCGGTGCGCGTGACGATCGATCCCGGTCCCCTGTTTCATTTCGAGCGGGCGCAGATCGTCAACAAGGCGCCGCCCACGACCAACAGAGACGATCACGTGGCCGATCCTGCGGAGGAGGGTTTCCGCGTCGGTGAACCCGCCCGCAGCGGTGCCATAGTAGGCGCCGGCCGCCTCGCCTCCGAGGCATGGCGCCACCAGGGCTATGCCAAGGCAGAGGTTGCCGAGCGCCGCATCGTTGCCGCCCATGACACGGAGACGATTGACGCGACGATACGCGTCGAGCCCGGCGCCTACGCCGTGTTCGGACCGGTGACGGTCAGCGGCACGGAGCGCATGGATCCCGCTTTCGTTGCCCGGCAGACGGGAATCACGCCGGGCACCGAATACGACCCCGACGACATGAAAAAGGCCAATGACCGCTTGGCGCGGCTCGACGTCTTCAGCAGTTCCCGCCTGCAGGAAGCCGAGACGGTCGGACCCGACGGGCGCCTGCCGATCGAGGTGATCGTGCAGGAACGCCCGCCGCGCCGCTTCGGCGTCGGCGGCTCGTATTCCACGCTCGACGGGCTGGGCTTCGAAGCCTACTGGCTGCACCGCAACCTCTTCGGCCGCGCCGAGCGCCTGCGTGTGGAAGGCCGGGTCAGCGGCCTCGGTGAGACCTTCAAGCCCGACGAGCTCACCTATCGTGTCGGCACCACCTTCACCAAGCCCGGCATCTACACGCCGGAAACCGATTTCGTCGCCTCGGTCTATGGCGAACGCGAGGTGCTCGACGCCTATACGCGGACGGGCGTTTCCGGCCGGATCGGCTTCACCCATCGGTTCTCCGAGGAGCTTTCGGCCCGGCTCTTCGCCACCGGTGGCTATAACCATTTCAACGACGATATCTTCGGCGAGCGCGATTTCGTCACCGCCGGCTTCCTGGGCGGGATCACCTACGATACGCGCGACAACGCCGCGAACGCCACGCGGGGCATCTTTACAGAACTCACCGTGACGCCCTTCTACGAATTCGAATACGGCAACGCCGCCGCCAGCGTGGTTGCCGAGGCACGCGCCTATTACAGCCTCGACGAGGAAAGCCGTTTCGTGCTTGCCGGCCGCGTCAAGGCGGGCGCCCTCTTCGACCCGCCGATTGCCGAGACCCCGCCCGACAAGCTGTTCTTCGCCGGCGGCGGCGGCTCGGTGCGCGGCTACGCCTACCGCAACATCGGTGTCGAAACCCCGCTAGGGGTCGCCGGCGGCCGCTCGCTCATCGAAGGCTCAGCGGAGTTGCGCGTGCGCGTGACCGACACCATCGGCATCGTCGGCTTCGCCGATGCCGGCTATGTCGGTGCCGAGGCCTTCCCGGATTTTTCCGAGGACCTGCGCATCGGCGTTGGCGCGGGACTGCGCTATATTACCGGTTTCGGCCCCATCCGGCTGGATATCGCCGTGCCGCTCGACCGTCGGGAGAATGACCCGAGCGTTGCGCTCTACGTTGGAATAGGACAGGCATTTTGACCCGGTTTCTGCTCACCCTGCTTCTCCTCTTCCCGGTGCTTCCGGCCCTGGCCCAGGACGGCGCGGCCGACAGCCCGCAAGAAGAACGCTCCCTCTTCCTCTCCTTCATCGAGGACCAGCTTTCCACGCCCAACCGGCAGATCCGCATCAGGGGCATCCAGGGGGTGCTTTCCTCGCAGGCAGCGATCGGGGAAATCACCGTGGCCGACCGGGAAGGCGTTTGGCTGCGCATCACCAACGCTTCGATCAATTGGAGCCGTTCGGCTCTGGTCCTGCGCCAGCGCCTGCAGATACAGCGCCTTGCGGCCGAATCCATCGAGGTCTACCGGCGCCCGGTCCCGGCGGAAGGGTTGCCGGCGCCGGAAGCCAGTTCCTTCGCCATCCCGGAACTGCCGATTGCCATCGTGCTCGAGCAGCTTCAGGTCCCGCGCATTTCCTTCGGTGAAGAAGTGTTCGGCCTTGAATCGGTGTTGTCCGTGGACGGCCGCCTTCGCCTGGAAGGCGGCTCGCTCGACACCGCGCTCGAGATCGTGCGCATCGACGGCCCGGGCGGCAATCTGTCGATCGAAGCCGCCTACGACAACGCGACCGAGGTGGTCGATCTCGACGTTACCCTTTCATCGCCCGAAAACGGCGTCGTGGCCAATATGCTCAACATCGAGGGACGGCCGCCGCTTTCCCTCACGCTCGCCGGTTCCGGCCCGGTGGAAAATCTTGACCTGTCGCTCGCCATGACCGTCGACGACGAACCCACCCTGTCCGGTATCGCCCGGTTTCGCGGCGATCCGGAAGGACTGGGCTTCGACATCGATGTCGGCGGACCGATCGTGCGCCTCGTCCCCACCCGTTTCCGTGGCTTCTTCGGCGAGGAGACCACGCTGCAGGCATCGGGCATGTCCAAGAACGCCGGCGGGCTGCGGCTCGACACCTTCGACCTGGTAAGTGCCGCCTTGCAGATCAACGCGACGGCGGAAACGGCAAGCGACGGGTTCCTGACCACGCTTACGCTCGACGCAGAGATCGCCGACCCCCAGGGCGAGCGGGTGCTTCTGCCCGTCAGGGGCGGTGAAACCTTTGTCGACTCCGCCAGCCTGACCGCCCGCTACGGGACCGCCGATGACGAAGCGTGGCAGGCGGAACTGGAGATCGACAATCTCCGGACGGGTGAATTCGCCGCCGAGAACACCGAAATCCGGCTCTCCGGCATGGCCGCGAACCTTTCCAGGCCTGCCGAGCGGCGCCTCACCTTCGATCTCGACGGGTCGCTCGCCGGCATCACGGCCGAGCGCGCCGACGTCGCCGAAGCACTGGGCCGCTCTGTCAGCCTCGCCGCCAGCGGTGCGTGGGCGGCGGGAGAGCCGATCACGCTTGAAACGGCGGAGATCGCCGCGCACAGCCTCACCGCCAGGCTTTCCGGCATCATCACGGAATTCGCCTTCCGCGGCGACATCGGGGTGGAAGCGGACAATATCGCGCCCTTCTCCGGTCTTGCCGGCCGTGATCTGGGCGGCAGCCTGAGCCTCGCCGCAAACGGCGAGTTGCATCCCATCACCGGCGCTTTCGATCTCGATCTTGACGGCCGGGGCGAAGACCTGCGCATCGGCACGCCCGCCGCGGATGCGCTCTTGGCGGGCACCACGCGCCTTACCGGGCAGCTTACGCGCAGCACGGAAGGATTTTCCGCGAATGATTTCCGCATTGCCGGTGACCGGTTCACCCTGACGGCTGACGGCACCTTCGCCACCGAGGCCGCCGATTTCCGCTTCGATGCGGACCTTGCCGACCTCGCCGTCCTCACCGAGCGCGCCGAAGGCCGCCTGACGGCGAGCGGACGCGCCACGGGCAGCGCGGGCCAGCTCAGCCTCTCATTCGAGGCTCAGGTCCCCAGCGGCCGTTTGCTCGATAAGCGCCTCGCCGAGGCGGAGATCGGCTTCGAGGGCACCTTGCAGGACGAGGCGCTCGCCGGGCTTGTAAGCGGAGAGGCTTTTCTCGATGGCGTGGCCGCCAGCCTGCAGTCGCGCGTGAACGTCTCGGCGGGAGAGCGGCGCCTGAGCAACCTCGACTTTACTGCCGGCGGCGCGCATCTCACGGGTGACCTTGTGCAGGATCGCGAAGGCCTCTTCACCGGACAGCTCACGCTCGATGCCAGCGACATTTCGACCGCCGCCGCCCTGTTCCTGGTGGAAGCGAGCGGCGCCATCGATGCCGAGGTTGCCTTTGCGCCGCGCGAAGACGCACAGCATGTCGCGATCGAGGCGACACTGCGCAACGTGGTCGCGGAACAGGTCTCGCTGGAAGATGGCGAGCTGGAAGCGAACGTTGCCGATCTCTTCGGCGTGCCGGCCGTCGAGGGAACACTGCGGGCAACGGGCCTCACGGCCGCCGGCATAGACGTGGCGCGCCTCCAGGCCACCGCGGAGACCAGCGGCAGAGAGACCGCGTTCGACGGCGAGGCAACGCTCGCCAACGGCACCGAGATCGCCGCGCGCGGCGCGCTGGCGCCCGCGGACGGCGGCTTCATCGTATCCCTTGCGCAGGCCAGCCTCGTGCAGGGGGATATCGCGGCCCGGCTGCTCAGGCCGGCCAGCCTCACCGTCCAGGGTGACACGATCACCTTCGAACCGGTCGACATCGACATCGCCGGCGGACGTGTATCCGCCGAGGGCGAGATCGGCCGCGATCTCGACGTGGCGGTGTCGCTTGCCGACGTTCCGCTGTCGATCGCCAACACCGTGCGCCCCGACCTGGCGCTCGGCGGCACGCTTGACGGCGAGGCCACCATTTCGGGCACCCGCGATGCCCCGCAGGCCACCTTCAACCTCACCGGCCGCAACATCGTCGCCGCAGCCCTTTCGCAAGCCGGTATTGCCTCGCTCACGGTCGATGCGACGGGAAACATGCGCGGCGAAACGCTCGTCGTCGATGCACGCGTCACCAGTCCCGGCGGCGTCAGTGCCACGATCAGCGGCGACGTACCGCTCACCGACAGTGGACTGGCCGTCGACGTCGACCTTCGGGCCTTCCCCCTCTCGCTCCTCAACGCACGCGTGCCGAACCAGGATCTCGGCGGGACGCTCACCGGTTCGGCACGCGTCACCGGCAGCCTTGCCGACCCACGCGCCGAGTTCAGCCTGCGTACCGACGCGTTCACCGCAAGAACGCTCGCCGCCTTCGGCGCCGCACCGCTGAACGTATCCGCATCCGGCAGGTTTGCCGAAGAGACGATCATCCTCACCGCGCTGGAGGCGACGGGCCCGGCGGGCCTGACCGTGTCCGGCAGCGGCCGCATTCCCCTCACCGGCAGCGGCCTTGCCGTAAACGCGCGCGGCACGATTCCGCTCGCGCTCGGCAACCGCCTGCTGGCCGATCGCGGCACGCAGTTGACCGGCACCGCCGTCGTCGACCTCAACATCGGCGGCAGCCTCTCCAACCCGGCGATCTCAGGGACGGTATCCACCACCGATGCGGCCGCCGTCGATCCGATGACCAATCTCCGTCTCAGCGCCATCCGCATCGACGCCGGGATTCAGGGTGACACCGTTACGATCCGCTCCAGCTCCGCCTCCCTTGCGACCGGTGGAACGGTTTCGCTCTCCGGGACGATCTCGACCGACGCGAGCGCGGGCTTCCCGGCAAATCTGTCGTTGGGGCTGAATGAGGCACGCTACACGGACGGTGAACTGGTTACGGCGACCCTGAGCGGTACCCTGTCGCTCGCCGGACCGCTCACACGCGATCCCCTGCTGTCAGGCAACCTGTCCGTCGACCGCGCGGAAATCATTGTGCCGGAGAATTTCGGTGGCGGTGGCGCGGGCATCAACGTCCGGCACGTCGATCCGCCGGCGGGTGTTGCGCGCACGCTGCAGCGGGCCCGTGCCGACGACGGGACGCCTGTCCCCGGCGGCCGCCCGAGTGTCATGCGCCTCGACGTCACGGTCGACGCTCCGGCGCGAATCTTCGTTCGCGGCCGCGGATTGGATGCCGAGCTCGGCGGCTCGGTCACGCTCACGGGACCCATCACCTCGGTGCAGCCGGTCGGCGGCTTCCGCCTCATACGCGGCCGCCTTGCCATTCTTGGACGGCGCATCACCTTCGATGAAGGGACGGTCACGCTGGTCGGCGACCTCGACCCTTATCTGGATTTCGTCGCTCGCTCGGAGGGGCGCGACATTACCGTGTTCATCACCGTGACGGGCCGCGTTTCCGACCTCGACGTCGCCTTCTCGTCCCAGCCACAACTGCCGGAGGACGAGGTGTTGGCGCGCCTGATCTTCGACCGCGGCCTGAACGAGCTTTCGCCCGTTCAGCTCGCCCAGCTCGCGGCCGCCGCCGCAGAGCTTGCCGGCGGCGGCAACACCTCGCTTCTCGGCTCGCTCCGCCAGGCGGCCGGCCTCGACGAACTCGACGTCGTCACCGATCCGCAAGGCAACGTCGCCGTGCGCGCCGGACGCTACATCCAGGAAAATATCTATCTCGGGGTGGAAGCGGGCGCCAGCGGCACCACGCGCGCCACCATCAACCTAGACATTACCGAAAACCTGAAGGCGCGCGGTGCCGTGGGCTCGGAGGGAGATTCGAGCGTCGGCGTCTTCTACGAGCGCGACTATTGATGCTCCGCCGCCACTACAGCGCCGTGCGCCATTCGGACGCACAAAGCACGCTGTAGGGTTTCAGTCCGCGCATCGCACTTCTCGAAAACCGATTCAGGTTCTCGAACCGATGCGCTGGCGGCAAAGGGACCAGCTTACTGCTGATTCTGCTGGTCCGTGGTCCGATCCCAATATGCATCGACCTCCTGTGTGTCGATCGATCCCGTCTGCTGGGTATCGAAGAGGCCCTGGTCGTCAGGCAGCGTCGGCGCTTGCTCCAGCGCGGCACGCTCCACCGGAAGCACGAAGGCGTTGCGGCCCGGCATCGCGCGAAGGCGCTCCCACGGAACCACGACCTCGTCCGATCCCAATCCGAGAAAGCCGCCGTAGTCTACAACCACGTACTGCACCGCGCCCGTCTGCGGATCGAGCACGACATCGTCGATGCTGCCCAGATTGTCGTCCTGGGCGTTGCGGACATTGGCACCGATGATGTCGTCGGCGCGGAAGCGACCTTCCATCTGCGCAACTGGCTCGGAGGCGGCAATCTCCGCCCGGCGCCAATCGGTTACTTCCTGCGGGTCGATACCAAGTTCCTCCAACTCCGCGACATAGTTTTCATAGCGATCGCGGGTGGCCTCGACCATGGTCTGGCATCTCTCTTCGTCACCATTATTTGCCAGAACATAGGCCGCCTCGTAGAGCACGCCAATTTCGTATTGCGGGCGCTGCTCCCAGCGCACGTTTCCCCACGGACTAGCGCCTGGCACGTCACGCGCGGTATCCGTGGCCTCGGGCGTGACCGCCAGTTCGCCGGGCTGCTGGTCCGGCACGGGCGGCGCGGTCCCGGGCGTCGTGGCCCTGCCGCCGGCGGTCGGTCCCATCGCCGTCGTGCCATAGCCGCGATAGCCGGTCAGCCAATAGCCGTCCTCCTGCAAGGTTTCGGCCAACTGCCGCAGGTCCTGCATGCATTGCGAGGCCTGCGCCCCGTTCGTCTGCGCGGCTCCTTGCTCGTCCTGGCCCTGGGCGTTGGCCGGCAGGGCCAGAGCGAGTGCCGAGGTGGCACCAAGCGCGGCTGCGATATAGCTTTTCATGGAGTTCACCTCCGTTGCTGATCAAAATGCCGGCGTGTTGTTGCCGGCCGCATATCCTGCCAACCAAACCCTGCAGCGAATTGTTCCGGGAACCATTCGGGCAAAAAAATGCCGGCGCGTACGCCGGCAAACGACACGCAATTGTGGGGTTGGGGGGCGGGGGGAGTGCGTGTCGTCATCCCCCAAATGCACCGGGCAAGGGAAGGTTCCTCATGGCCCACAAAAAAATTGTTTCGCAGAAATTTTACCCGGAGATTTGGCGGAACCGCTCTACCCTGCCACGTGTTGCTCCGGCATATCCACGGAGAAATAGGAAGATGCCGGAACAGACAGACGAGGTTCTTCGCATATACCGGCTGGTTCCCGACGCAGCCGAAACCGACCCCAACTGGGACCTGGCCGCGCCCGCCGGCGAAGTCGTCGTGCGCGCCCGCTCGCCCGCGGACGCACGCATCGTTGCCGCGCAAGCCGAAACGGACTTTCTCGACCTTCCGGCAAAGCCCGGAGACGGCGTGTCGACCAGCTTCGCCAGCGCCTTCCGCGACGACAAGCTCTACCGCGTCATCGAAGACGACAGCGGAATCTACCCGCGCACGGGACCGCGCGGCGTGCTGGAGGGGCTTACCCGGCCGGATCCCCTCCTCCACGCCGCGGACGAACCGCCGGAGGATTAATACGCAACTCCAGAAGAGCGGACACTCGCCTCCGTCCGGAACTGTGCATGCCTGGCGGTTCCCCGCTTTTGATCAATGACCTAGGAAGTGCGGTCCTGCAGGTTCTCCACGCCTTCCTGGGAAGCGCAGTGGGCGCAGCAGAAGATCACGCCGTCCTTCTCGACACCGTGCCCGATGACCTTGCAGCCGCAATGGGCGCAGGCTGGCGCCAGCGCGTGAATCGCACATTCGAAACTGTCGAAGATATGCGCCTGTCCGGCCATCTCGACCTTGAAAGCCTTGTCGTATTCGTTGCCGCAAACCTCGCAACGCGCCATGGAACCCTCCTTCGTTGGATTCAGGAGGAAAACCACGCGCAAGGCGATGCGTTCCAACCGGCGGCGGGAAATCTGACGCAGCGAAAGCGAGCGCATGCGGCCAGCGGCTGTGAAACATATGGAGGGAGACCAAGAGCACGCAAAATGCCCGACTGCACAGCACCATGCATGAGCCGTTCGGCTCTTTGCAAAACGATTGTCACATCCAGTGTTCGCGAGCAGAACGCTCCCGCGCCTTCGCGATGCAATCAGGGTACCGCATCCCGGTCAGCCGAGGAATTTCTGGACATTGATGGTGGGTGATACAGGGCTCGAACCTGTGACCCGCTGATTAAGAGTTATCGACGCTGAGTTTCCGCAAGTTGTCCGATGTTTCCGAAACCCTTGTAATTGACGCCTTTTAGCGCTACATTCTTGGATGTTGTTTCAGCCAATTTCGCCTAGTTTCTTGTCTTGGTGGCGACTCGGTGGCGACACAAGCAGCAAATCAGCGGGGCGGAAGTTGCCAACAGTCAAGCTTACCAGGAGAAGCATACAGGCAATCGAAAAGCCGGAAAAGCCGGTCGTCTACTATGACGAGAGCGTGAAAGGCTTCGGGCTTCGCGTGATGCCATCCGGCGTGCGATCGTGGATAATTGAATATCGACCCGGCGCTGGCGGCCGAGGCGTTGCGAAAAAGCGTGTTAAGATCGGCGACGCCGCAACTATGTCTCCTGAGGACGCACGGGAGAAGGCAGGCAGAACCCTTGCGAGGGTGACGCTCGGCTCCGATCCGGCTACCGAGCGCGCTGATGAGCGCAGTGCCCTTTCCGTAGCTGAATTGGCGCAACTATTCCTCGAGAAGCATGTGGCCGAAAAGCGGAAGGCGAACACGGAGCGACTCTACGCCTACGCGATCAACGATTTGATCGTACCGGCAATAGGCGGGATGCGTGCACCACTCGTCACCAGGGCAGACGTGGCGCGAATGCAGGCGGCGATCGTGCGCGCTCGTAAGAACATGCCCAACGGTGGGAAGACTGCTGCTAACCGTGCTTTGGCTGTGCTCTCGGCGATCTACAATTGGGCCGACCGCGAGGGGCTTGTTCCGGAGGGGTACAATCCGGTGCAGCGTGTCGAGAAATACAAAGAAAACCGAAAGGAACGCTTCCTGACATCCGAGGAACTGGCCGCACTTGGCGCTGCATTGCAAGAGGCTGAAACCGTTGGATTGCCCTACGAGGTTGACCCGGACAAACCCAAATCGAAGCACACGCCGAAAGGACGGTATAAGGTTTCGCCTCATGCGGTTGGAGCAGTTCGGTTGCTGATCCTAACCGGATGTCGCCTGCGCGAAATCCTCGACTTGCGGTGGGCCGAACTGGACTTCGAGCGCGGGATTGCGTTTTTAGCGGACAGCAAGACGGGAAGAAAGCCGATAGTGTTGTCCGCGGCGGCACAAGAGGTGCTGACAGCCCTGCCCCGCGTCGGAAAGTTTGTCGTTGCAAGCGAGAGCGCTGGCGAGAAGGATGAGAAACCGCGTAGCGACCTCAAGCGTCCATGGGCAGCGATCTCAAAGCGCGCCGGCCTATCTGGTGTTCGCCTGCATGATCTACGTCATACCTACGCTAGCATTGGTGCTGGTGGCGGATTGGGCCTACCTGTCATTGGCAAGTTGCTCGGTCACAGCCAAGCATCGACAACAGCCCGGTATGCCCACCTTGATGTTGACCCTGTGAAGCGGGCCGCCGACCTAATTTCGGCGAAAATCAGTACAGCAATGAATGGGGGCGCGAAATGAGCAATTGGCATACTGAAGTACTATCCCGCCCTCCTATTCGAATAGATGACAGCACCACCGCTGATTCAATAGTCGCAGAATTTGCGGAGCGTCTGGAGGCGCTCCTTGCCGCTCACAACGGGCTTGAGGCGACCGCGGATGGTTGGCGCGATTTGGCATTAGCATTGGCGTTGGAATACGAGCCTGCATTTCAGATCGAGACGCCTGCTGACCGCGAGAGCCTAGGAGGAAGGCCGGCCGGATGGTCAAGTTTCATTTTGCGCTCTTCGATGAAAGCTGAAATGAGAGCCGGGAATACGCTATCGCAAGCTGCAAAAATAGTATCGAAGAAGCTTGGAGTAACGGAAGGCACGGCTAGGAACGCATTCTCACGGAAATCATCTGCGCCAGATTCGCTTAAACGACAGCCCTACGAAATAAAGGCTGAAAAGGCGATCCACTCGGCATCACAGGATATCACAAAAGACCCCTGATTTTCTTGTGAGGCGAAAACAAGCATATTGCCTCCATCAACAAGAAACGGAGGCAGACATGAACATTCGCGTGAAGGAGGCTGCAACATATCTTGGCCTCTCCAAATCCACTCTTGATAAGCTCCGCTGCTTCGGGGGCGGCCCTCGATATTTCAAACTGGGGCGTGCCGTAGTCTATTCGACGGACGATCTTGATGCCTGGATGTCTGACCGCATCTGCACCGATACTTGGGCGACCGCCAACGACAACCAGCAGACCAAGAGGGCAGCGGCATGAGTGAGACCATGGACAAGGTAAAGGTTGAACTCGTCGCGTCTAACTTCCTGACGCGCTATCCGTGCGCGCTTGGCGGTTGCACCGAAAAGGACCCTATCCTTTGCGAGGTGACGGAAGGACCATATGAAGGATTCCGCGTGTCGGCGGAATATCTGCGCGACCACACTGACGTCGACACCGATCTTGAGGAAGCGGCGGTCGCAGCCGAGGACCGCGCCGCGAAAACGCTGACATACGCGAAGGCGCTGCGCGACCTCAAGGGGCGCCTTGTTCTACCATCATATGACGAATGGCGAGAAGCCATGCGCAAGCACGAGGAAGAGTACATAGCCGAACGCCTCGCGTCACAGCGCTCGTGGCTGGCTGAACTGCAGGAGATGAAGGCGGAAGGTTGTGACGTCGATGCGAAGATTTCGACCGTCGAGGTGGACATTGCCTACCTGGAGGGGGAGCCGTTAACGGCAATGCCTGCTCCGGCGGGTTGGCGCCCCTGGCACACTGAAGCCGCCTAACCCCATCCCGCGCCGCCAATCGCCATACGGCACCCGTGGACACCCGCGGCGCGGGAACACCCCCAACATAAAACTCTCTCCCTTGGATCGAGTATGCTTAGAACACTTGATGACCTGCCGGAAGAAACAATCCGGGAGATGATAGACTATACGATGGCGGCCGGCGAATTGACACGCGGCCGGCATGATTTCCGCATTCCATTCTTCGTCGCCGATGATTGGGCGAAGAAGGGTTATTGCGTCCTTTCGACAAACCGGCTCGCGCGGCAGTTCAACTCCACACGTCGGACAATGTGCGCGGCCATCCAGCGTCTCGTTGAAGCTGGTGCCATCCGGGAAGTTGGCCGCACTGCGGACGGTCGCGCCAAATATGCTCCATGCTTGGAGATCGCTGGGCCATGGCGCGCGGCACGGGAGGCGCGTCTAAATGGCCGCTGACAAGTACGCGCCGGACTCGTTAAAGTACCAGTGGCGCCTCTACGCCCTCGTGTCTCGCTCCGATTGGGCGACCGGCCTAGACAAGTCAATCTCCTTTGAGATCATCGACAATTACCGCAAGGAATTTGGCAACAGCCGCGCCAGCCTGAGTTACCTTCAGCAGGCGACGGGAGCCAAGCGCTCGAATGTTACCGCGTCGCTGCGCAGGATATGCGAGAACGGGCCAATCAGCGTTGCCAGGCCGGGAATCGGCACCCGACCAACGGAATACAAACTTCACTTCAATTTGGTGGGCGAGAAGCCTAGTAGTCCCGCACAGGGGACCTCTAGCGATGATTGCTCTAGTAGTCCCGTGGAGGCCACTACCGGTAGTCCCGTGGAGGCCACCTCTAGCAAATCTAGTAGTCCCGTAGAGGGGACCCAAACCGTCCTACCTGTAACGGCCTACAAGGCCGGCTTACAGGAAAGGACGATTGATTCCGCCGCGCCTTCGGCGCCGCTTGCGGATGGCCTTTCGGCCACCGCGGCGGAAACGGCGGAAGATGCGAAGCCAGAGCCATTCGAACAGCTTTGGAAAACCTACGGCGTCCGGAAGAAGAAAGCTGACGCCCGCGCCGCCTATGACAAGCTCGCACCGGATGCCGGTCTGCACGCCACCATGATTGCCTCTGCTAAAGCTTGGCGGGACGCGGCAGGTGATAGTGTCGAGCGCATGCACCTGCGCAGATGGATAGAGCAGGAAGAATATGAATGCGAACCGCCGTCCGCGTTCAAGGCGAAGGACAAGCCGCGCAGGGCCACCGCACGGTCACCAACGCAGGCCGCCAATACCGTCGCGGACGAGGTCGAGGAACCGCTTTTCGAGTGGGTTGGCGACGTAAGTGCGTTTGTTCCTGTCGGTAAGCACGCCATCGAAATTAAGGCCGCGGACAGCGCCGCTGACGATGACGGCAACCCCGAGGTGACGTTGGTGTATGACGTTGACGACGACGACATTTGCATAGGCGACGTGGAGCATCGCTTCTTTATTGAACACAAGGACGAGAAACTACAGCGGCGCGGCCAAGACCATTTGAACAAGCTGACGGCCGCCGCGGGCATCGTTGATATCGAGGACACCGCTGACCTTGTCGGCGCGCGCGTGGTCGCCGTTGTCGGGCGTGACGGCAGCGTGCGCTACGAGCCGGTGGGCGCCAATGACAATGCGCCAGCCGAAGCGGAGGTCGCAGCATGACTGTTTATGACCGTCTGCGGCAGATAGCCGACCGCCTTGCGCGGCTGGCGCCCGACCACCGGGATCCGCACCGTTTTCACGAGCAAAAATCAGAACTGGTCGCCGAGCTTCGCTGGCTCGCCGCTGATAACGACAATCGCGGGCATAGGGAGGCAGCATGAGGACCACCACCGACTCCAACTCAACCATCCAGGTTCGCAAGATCTCATGGGAGCAGCTTTGGAGGTTACGCCCCGATCTTCGACCGAAGGCAACGAACGATAACCTTTCCGGCAAGAAGGACAAAGCAGCATGAGCACCGCCACTCGAGGCAAGCGGCTTACTTGGCGCGCCTATGAAGCTTTGACAGGCCACGCAAGGCCTGCCGGTGCCATCGACAGGCCGAAGCCAAAGCCGCGCCCCTTGCGCCTTCCTGCCAACGACAACCGCCCCCCACGCGGTGTTCCGGTTCCTCTACCTGAGCATGTAGAGCAGCGCGTCACAGCGGGCGGCACGTCAACGCCGATGCGGATCCGCGCCAACCTTCAGCGCACCGCGCCGGATGCATTCCGAACGCTTGTGTCGCTGGATGAGTTGCTGCACCCGCCGCGCGTGGCCGACAATGACAACGACGCATCGGCTGCCGATGATGATAATAGCGGCGTCGGGCACGAGCGCGTCCATAACCAGGGGTGCATCAAGCCGAGCCCTGATACTGTCCTGCGCGCCTACTTTGACGGAATGCGGCCGCGCGTGGTGTTGCGGCGTGATGGCACAATGGAGCGCTTCCAGGGCGGTGTCAGGTATGAGACGGGCGACGGCGGGCATGAGTTCGTTGAAATTGGCGGCTATTACAGCAGCGGCGAGTTCTACGGGTTGCAGTTCTACCGCGGCGAGTTGATCGCGTATTCTGATGCGAACGGCCGGAAGAAAACGCCGTGGTATGACGCCACGCGCGCTGCCGAGGCGAGTAAGGACAAGAAGGAAAAGGAAGCAGAGCGTAATGAAGAACTCGCGTGGATTCGGTTTTATTTAGGCCCGATTGTTCACGGCTACCTTGCGGATTGCTATCGCATCGGCAAGAAGCGCCTGTCGTTCTTTTCTCCCGGCGCCGCTCGTGACTACGGCCGACTTGCTGGTGTTTCGGAAGCCAAAGGCGTCGGCGAATGTAGGACGAGCGCTCCTGCACCTGATGCACTCGCCGAGATAGACCGCGCTGCTTCAGCCGAATATCTTATCTCAAGGCTGGACGATACCGACGCTTCCCGCATCAGACGCATCATAGACGCTGACAGCTTTTCCGAGATTGCTCTTGCGGAAGGCGCATCGCCAAGCAGCGCTCACAAAGTTGGACGCGGGCTATGCATCAAGACGCTACAAAGAATCGAACAGCTTTTGGCCGCCTAAGTACCGTTTCGGCCCACTGCCAGCGGGTAGGTATAGAAGGGCAGTTCTTGCCTTCTCCTCGAATTTGAAGCCGGCGCTCCATATGCGCGGTTCAGCCGGCCTCTTTGCCGCCCCTCGGGCGGCTTTTTTATTGCGGTCTCCGCGTGCGGCCGCCGGCGCGCGCAGTCTGTCAGGGGCGGCGACGTGCACACATCGGATTCACGATTGCCGGGCCGCGAACTCGGAGGCGCCAGCCAGCAACCGTGATTGGAGGTCGCCTGTCAGCCCAGGCGGCCTCCTTCAAAAATTTAACCGCCACATTAAAGACAGGTCGCAAGATGAAAGCTTCCTACTCGGTCGCGGACGCGGCCTTTATAATAGAATTGCCGGAGTCCCACATCCGTGGTTGGCTGCAGCGGGCCGTCCTAAATTTCGGCTCGCGCACACTCACTCGGCGCATTGTTTTCAATGAACGCGATCTACGCTGCCTGGCCGTCATGCGCGAGCTTGTGGCCCACGGGTTAAGCCCCAACATAGCCGCCGTGAAAGCATCGTTCATTGTAGACCGCGCGCGAGATCACGCATTGGTCGCGGTCGTCTCGCTGGATCCGGGGCGTAGCCCGATGCTGATTCCAGGCGATGGTCTAGACCTGAGTGGCCACGCCGTCGTTACGGTAGCGCTCGCACCGATGTGGGCCGAAATTAAACAGAGAATCCGAGAATTAAAGAAATGATTTCCATGAAGAACTGTACCTCCACCGTAATCGAGAAGGGTACCAACGACTATGAAACTCTCTGAAAAGGAGTCGATACTGAAGTCGGTCGGTTTCTTTTTGTCTGCAAAAATAGACAAAACCATAACGCCGATATTGGCTCGTTTAGAAGCCGTAGAAAAGCGCCAGCCTGACAAGGGCGAACGCGGTGATCCGGGTCGCGACGGTAGAGATGGCCAGGACGGCAAAGATGGCAAAAAGGGCAAGGACGGAGTCGATGGCCTCGGTTTCGACGACATGACCGAGGAACTGGCCGATGATGGCCGCACGATCATCCGCCGATATGTCCGTGGCGATCGGGTCAAGGAATTCCGCCACTCCATGGCAGTTGTACTCGACCGCGGCGTGTTCAAGGAAGGGACAAAGTACACGGCCGGCGACGGTGTAACATGGGCTGGCTCTTTCTGGATTGCGCAGAAAACCACCACGGAAAAGCCAGACACCGGGAATGGCTGGCGCCTTGCTGTAAAGCGCGGCCGCGACGGTAAGGACGGCATCCTTAAGGCCGAAAAATCCAGAGAGCCCCTGCAAGTCGGTGTGCCGGCGAGGAGTGGGAAATGAGTGCTGCAATACGGCGCTTGCCAGAAAAAGCAACCGCAGCCATGGCGCTGCACCTCGTTGCTGAGAAGGTAATCGAATGCGAACTCGAACTCCTTCGCGAGCACGGTGCTACCGACCCTGAACTATCCGAACACCGGCGTCTCCGGAATTCCGAGTTAGCTGAATGGTTCGAGCGGACGAAGCGTCAGGCCATCGCGGCGGTGTGCGAGTAGGCGGGGGTGTCGGAGAGACTGTTTCGCCCTCCACCGCTCACCGGCCCCGGGCGGAAGCGCACATTTTTCCAATTCAAAATATGAGGGTCGAACAATGGCGCGACCACGCACACCATATGAAAAAGCCAGGATTATCGGCGCCACGGATAAGCACCCCGAGCGATACAGGCGCAGCAACGCACCATCTTTCAGCGAACCCGTTGGCGAGCCTTACGACTGGCTGGATGCCAATGCACGGGATGCCTGGCAAGAGTTTGCAGGGAACCTGCCCTGGCTGAACCGCAGCCATCGCTGCATCACCGCGATTGCATCGCTGCTCGCTGGCAGGATGCGAGCCGGTACGCTCACGGACAGCGGTGCCAGTTTGCTTAGGCTGTGCCTTGGATCGATGGGCACAACGTCGGCCGACTTCTCAAAAGTCAGCTGGGCACCGCCTGAAGATGACGAGGACGATATTGATGACTTCTATTTCACATAAAAAAGGCCGAGCACGAAGCTCGGCCGAATTGAAGGTCAGAAACCTCCAGAGGGGAACGCATCAATGCAAATGGGAGGAGAAACATTGACGCAAATGTAAGATGGGGATGAAGTACAACTTTCGCGTTAAGCCATCTGGCCGTTTTAATTAGGCCAGATGGAGAGAAAGATTTCGGCTTTAGCCGCCCTTCAGTGCGGTGGCAGCCAGTTCAGCAGCCTTTTCTGGTCCCGTACCAGCCATTGATTCCACAAGCTGCTTGCCTCGCGACTTCCAATATCCGTCCGGCACACGTGCATATTCAATGCAGGCCTGCAGTGTCTCTAGTCGATGTATCCAACCGGGAACGATCTCGCGCTTCCGTGCAAGATTGTATTCGTGTGGGGGAGTTGGCCAATTCGCAAACAGGAAGTCGTATCCCTCAAAGTTGCTGGCCAAGAAGACAAGCGTCTTTTCTCGAAGAGTATCATGCTTCCGGATGTTATCGCGTCCGTCCTTAATGACTTCCGTGCACGTGTCGGGATTGTACTCTGGACTATCAGGCAGGTCTTCCACGACCTTCAGCCAGGCGCGCCATTCGGCGAGCAGCTTATCCAGTTGTTCTACCACGAGTGCCTTGTTCGGGTTTACGAACGACAGTGGTTCACGCCTCTGAACTTCGCGCTTCATGATTTCACCTCCAGCCCACCATGCCAGACGGCAGGTAGGTCGGCAACTTTTCTCCGCCCCAAGGAGCACCCACGCTCCAGCAACCAATTCCATAGAGATCAACATGACCAATGTCGACCACATCGCCGGCCGTGCTGGCGGCTGCGCCCACGCGCCACAGCACCACGCACGCCATTACGCATCGCGCCTCCTCCGCGCCGGCTGGCATCCAGAAGACGTAGCTGCCGCCCTTTGCATAGAAGGCGCTGCCACCGCAATTGAAGCGGTAGGACCCGAGGCGGCCGCCGACTATCTGCGTCGGCTTGCTGACCATGCGGAGGCTGCGGATGGCGCGTGAACCCAAGCTTGTAGTTCTCGTTGAGGCGCGTCTTAACCAGCTAGAGAAGCAGCTAAAGCAGGCAGAGCAGAAGTTCTCACGCTCCGCAAACCAGATGAGCAAATCTTCTCGGCAGATGTCTAAGAAGATGGAGTCCGCCAACAACAGGCTGGCGCATTCATTCCAGAATACGGCCGCCTCAATCGCCGTGATGCACGGGCCGCTTGGCGGTATTGCTTCTCGCTTTTCGGCAATGGCAACTCTAGCTTCAGGTGCCGGCCTAGCGCTCGGAGGCTTTGCCGTCGCCATAGGCGCTGGCGGTGTAGCCGCAGGAAAGGCGCTTGCCGCTTTTCAGAAGTTTGAGACACAGCAGCTCGTCATTGAGCAGGTGTTGCGTGCAACTGGGCAGGCATCCGGCCAAACTGGGGAGCAGATTGAGGCCCTAGCGCAGGGCATCGCGTCCGCCACGCTCGCCTCCACGACAGAGGTCCGGGAGGCAGCGGCCCAACTTCTAACGTTCCGCTCCATTTCGGGCGATACGTTTGATCGCACACTAAAGCTGGCGCAGGATTTAGCCACGGTCGGTTTCGGCTCACTGAAGTCGGCCACGCAGCAGTTAGCGAAGGCCCTGGAAGATCCGGCGCGCGGATTGACGCGCTTGCGACGTGTCGGCGTTTCTTTCACGGAAACGCAGAAGGAAATGATTCAGAGCCTCTACGAGACAGGCCGCGCCGCGGAGGCCCAAGAAGAAATCCTGAACATTCTCGAGAAGCAGGTCGGAGGCGCCGGTGGCGCTTCGGCCAGCGGTCTGGCCGGCGCGGTAGACGCGCTTTCGCAGTCGACGCAGAACCTTCTCGAGCGATGGGGCGCGCAGATTGCCGAGGCGTGGAACCTCCGCGCGGCAATTCTTGGCATCTCTCAGGCCGTTGATGAAATGAACCGTAAGGGCGGCACAACGTCCGGGCAGCTTGATGTAATCAATCAGGACCTGGCCGCGGCGCGAGAGAGCTTGGCCAGGAATCAGGGTGGCGTCGGTCCATCTGCATCTCAGGCCGAGCATGAAGAAAAGATCATTGAGGCCCTCCTTCGGCGCCGTCAGCAGTTGCAGCTCAAGCTTCACCGCGAGGCAGAGCAAATGAGCATGGAGCGCTATGACGCCATTAAGCAGGGCGAGGAAGAGGCAGAACAGGCGCAGCAGGACAGAGCCGAAGGCGTCATCAAGGCTCTTGAGAAGGAACTGGAGCTTGCCGGTAAGACCGCAACGCAGCGCGAGATTGCAAACCGGCTTGCCAAGGCGGGCGTCTCTGCGGAAAGCGAACTTGGGCAGCAGATAATCAAGAACGTCCAGGCGATTGCCGAGGCAGAAGAGAAGCTCAAGGAAGCGCGCAAGCGCGAAAAAGACGCCGGAAAGACGAATGAGTTTGACCGCGAAATTGCGTCCCTTGAAGAGAGCATCCGGCTCATCCAGGCCGAAACCGAGGCGCAGGCCAAATTAAACCCAGTCCTGAACGACTATGGCTTCGCCGTTGAAAAGGCAAACGCCAAGCAGGCGCTATTGAACGCGGCACAGCGCGCCGGAATTGAAATCACGCCGGAGTTAGCGGCGAAGATCGAAAGCCTTTCCAGTGCCTATGCGGGGACGGCGGCAGGCGCAGAAAAGCTCGCCGAGTCACAAGACAAGGTGCGCGAGAAGGCGCAGGAGCTTGCTGACTTCAACAAAGAGCTGACGCGCGGGATTATCGATGGATTTCTGGAGGGCGCCAGCGCCGCGGATATCTTCGCCGATGCGCTCAAGAAGGTCGGCGATCGGCTTCTTAACGACGTACTCGACGGCATTTTTCAGGTTCAGAACGCGGCCAACGGCGGCGGTGGCATTTGGGGATTCCTAGGAAGCCTGCTCGGCCTAGGCGGCGGCTTTGGTGGCGGTGGCGACCCATGGGCAGGTCTTCGATCAACCACCCCCGGGTATGCCACGGGCACGCAAAACCACCCCGGTGGCATGGCGATTGTCGGCGAGCGCGGGCCGGAACTGGTGAATCTGCCGAAGGGGTCGGAGGTAATTCCGAACCACAGGCTTGGTGGCGGCGAGTCCGTGGTGGTGAACTACGCCCCGGTAATCGACAACCGTGGCGCTTCGGTAGAGGCTGTTGCGCGGCTTGAGCAGGCTCTGTCTAAGGACAGGGCCGAACTCAAGGCGAAGGTTGTCAGCATCGTCCGCCGGCGCCCGAAGGAGAACTGGTAATCTTCTCGGCGCGTTTCAAACTCATCATTCGGCAGGGCGGCCACGAAGTCCTGCCGCGAATGCCGCTGCCCAGAAAGTATATGCAGTCTCCTGATATTCGCTTATGTCTTCTTCTGGCCAGTCATTTAACCCACTCGTCATCAGAGTAAGCTCGCCAGCAAGACGGCAACAGATGCGCACGGTTTCTTCCAATTCGCCGTAGGTGACGAATTTCTTAACGTCCCCCCATGCGACATGCGAAATGGCGCTGTTGCGAAAGCCCTGAAGGCGTCCAAACGCCTTCCAGTTGATCCGCTGATACTCGGCTTGGAATCTCTCGATTGCTTTCCCGCAATCGGCCATTGCCATTTCATTGGAACAAGGCGGTTCGGATGCCGCATACAAGGCAGATATAAGCTCAGTTGCGCGGTCCTCTTTCGGGAACTGATAGACGGGCTGAAAGGAGACGCTGCCATCTCTGTCGAGAACCGCGAATGTTCGAATAACTGCCATAAGTGCCACCTGTTGACGGACTTCATCCGCATGTTGCACAGCAGGCGACGATTTGTCGGTAGCTTTGGCTATTGCAGTGTTGACGCCTGCATAAGTTCCGTAAGCGCGCGCCGCTAGGGTCGCCCAATCGTTCAGCTTAGAAGCCATGTGGGGCAGATTGTCGGCAATGTTCTTAGTGATCATGCCGCAAGATAGCGATGCATCGTGATTTCCCCCGAGTTGTCCGCAACGGCGCACGCCACGACCGGTGAATCCGAACCACATCGCTAATATCGGCAGTTGGTGTAGATCCCCGTGCTGATGCAGCGCACCTGCCCCCCACCGGGAGGAGTGATCGGCGTCACTTGGGGCGTCTGCATCGTTGGATACTGGATGACCTGCATTGGCTGGCGAGTAGCTAGTTGCTGAGCAGCCAACTGCTGCTGCATTTGATTTTGTTGGTACATATAGAGTTGCTGATCGGTCATCGCGGTTCTGTAACCGGTGGCCTGCTCTTTGGAGTTCAGGCACATGATGTGCTTGTCGGTATTGTGTAGCCTATAACGGGCACAGTCTGCATCACCCATCATGTAATAGCTGCCATCAATGAAGACCGGAGAAGCGCTGGTCGCGCACCCAGACAGGTTGACCGCCGCGGCAAGCGCAGCAAGCATGATCACTCTTTTCATTGAAGTTCCCCACCCAAAATCGCCGAGCACCTATCTGGCATGGCGCCAGCCTCCTGTCTACTTCTGCGTGCTTGACGCGCGCCGGAAAATGTTCCTATTTCGTTCTCCCAATAGGGAGACCGCCATGGGAAGACGAAAGAGCCGCTTTGACCACCTGTCCGATGCAGAGAGGGAGGCCGCCATCCGGGACGCGCTGGCGCTGCGCAAAACCATTATCGATGCGCAGAGAAGCCTCGTCCCGTTCAACGCGCAATACACCGCTCTGCACGAGCTAACCGAAGCTATCGACCGGGCGCTGACGGCAGTTACGGGGCGCGAGCCGGATTATCTCGCCGCGGATCTAGGGTATCGATAAGCGGAGGCCGGCCGGCGTGGTGTGGGATTATGCTCTTGGCGAATCGGACAAGGTGCAATCCGGCACGCGTGCCGCGCCGGCCGTGGATAGATTTATCGCCGAGTTGCCGGAGTTTGAGTGGCCTGCGTCGGTGTGACCGCTAATGCGATAACGTCGAACGGAAGTTATGCGGACAGGGCACCTTTCGCCAAAAAACCGACCCGGCTGGAAAAGATACCGGGTCGGCCGTTGGGGCGCGGCAAAGGGCAAAAGCCGCACGGAATCAAACTCGAGTGGAGAACTTTGTTCCGCTTCCCACCGTCCTCATTCGCGGGGGCGGTGGGGTTGATTTAGTAAAGAACAAATGTCGCGGTCACAGCAAAGATCGAGACGACGATAAGGCCCACCATAATGACCGACCAGATGGTCAATTTTCGCTCAGTATCCCGTGCCTCTTCGACTTTTCGCGCTTGTTCACCGGTTTCCCCGACGCGTGGTTTACGCGCCTTCGGGTCGCCTTGCGGGGATTTCTTATCACGAGAAGACATGGTGCTCCTCAAAACTGGACGGGAGCACTCAAATCTCTTTGTGGATCGAACTCTCAGCCGCTGGTTGTTGTTTAATCGATCAGCGGAACATAGCACATTTGCGGCCCGGCGTCGAAGGAAAATGTTCCTACATAGCTGGTACGGAGGGGAATGAGGGAGACACGAACTAATCCTCGTCGTCCGGGAATTCGATGGGTTCCAACCCCCTCAGTGTGCGGACCTTGTTAGCTGTGGCGATAGACAATTCGTCCCAGATGCTTTGTATCGTCTCTGCGGCTTCGAGGACAGCGTCAAGGGCATCTTGCTCTTCCAGCGCTTCCACCATGCGGTCAAAGTCTTGGGCGCCCTTCTCCACTAATCGGTACATGCGTGACGCTTGGTCAAGCGTAAGACCGGGATGCCCGAGCAGTTCCGCGACATCTCGCGCCATGCGTTGAGCGATTTCGCCCTGCTCGCGAAGCACTTCTAGCCAGTCTTCCGACATTGTGGCCTCCCAACGCAAACCTGCCGCAACTACCGCGTGCGGTCAATCCTCCGGCGAGCGCGCGGCGCCGACGGTGGAAGGCTTCATTGCCGAGCTTCCGGAGTTCAGTTGGCCCGCTACGGCTTGACCGGTTAGTTCATGCGGCAGCCTGATGTTGGCGGCTGAGTTGCGTACTGCCCTCAGGCAGCGGCTTACCCCACCGTTCTGTAATGGGGCGGTGGGCCGTCGTCATATCGCTGCAATCCCAACGCGCCATCTTTGGCCTTCCTGAAACTCTCGGGAGCACTGGGCCGGAGCACTCAAGGCGCGACTTGAAGCGTCAGTGTTGCAACATGCCACCTTTCCGTGCAGGGATGGCGAGTGCATAAGGTTTCAGGCTCGAATGGAGGGGAAATCCCATGGAAGCACTGATTGCACAACTGGTCGGCGGCTTGGCTGGCGGTGCTGCAGGTGGCAAGGCCGTCAAGGATGCTGATCTTGGCAACATCGGAAATCTGGTCGCCGGCGCCGTAGGTGGCGTTGGTGGCGGAACGTTGCTCAGCTCTATGCTCGGCGCGTCCGGTGCCGCCGCAGGCGGTATGGACATCGGCGCTCTTGCAGGCCAACTCGTAGGAGGTGGCGTTGCAGGCGCAGTCGTCCAAATCGTTGTCGGCCTCGTCGTCAACAAGGTGCTCAAGAAGGCCTGAAACCGACGGCTCGCGCTTTTCCTTCGTCGGGGGCGAGATCTACCAAACTAGGTGAAACGCGCGTCGGCGGTTGGCCGAAGTCGGGATAGGTGAAAGGATGAGAAGGCGCGACCTTCCACGCCGGGAACCGCTTCCCCTACCAACATCACCGTGAACACGGTTCATGAGTTGTGACTTTTGTGTACGCATGAAGAATGTGACAAAACCGCCGGCGGACGGGGCGCACCGAAGTTGAAGGAGCGCAACGTGAAGAAACTTCTTCCGATGTCACTTTCTGCCGTCGCCGCAATTGCTTTGGCGGGCTGCGGTAGCACATCAGAACCGACATATGATCCACCACCACCTCCGGGGCAAACGACGATGTCCGGGCCCGCTGACCCGCCGCCCCCTCCAGGGCAAACCACGATGTCTGGACCTGACGACATGAGTGCACCGCCACCACCTGGCCAGACTACCATGCAATAAGCTCTGGCAAGGCGAAACTGGCGGGGCCTTGATAGGGGCGCCGCCAGGTCGTGCGGTGGATCGCCGTCGCTTCAGAGATCCTGGAACCTCCCCAGAAGCGCAATGATCGTCCCTGCGCCCAGGAGCGCGACCTGTATCAGCCTCTCGACCAATATCTTCCGCGTGTCGCGTTGCGGCGTGTCATCGAGCGCAACCAGCACGCCAGCTGCTACCGCGCTTGCGACGGTAATGCCCAATGCGGAGAAGAAGACCATATGAAACGTGCTCATCACCATCTCCAGATCTGTTGGTCCGGAACACAGTGTGAGGGCATTTGGAGGGACGTGGATAAGAAAGGTGCGGATTGGCGGGATTGCCGGGAACTGCCAGCGAATTTGTCCACGCCTATGGGCGGCGGGGTGTTGCCCTATTCTGCTGGCTGCATTGAACAATAGAACCTGCCTTCGGCGGAGGTTTGTCCTCGCGCGGGTGCGTCTTTCTCCATTCCCTGATCTGACGTCATTTTGACGTGAAGAGTTCCCCAAGGGGACCTCTGCTCGAACCCGTAAGTGGCGAAATGGTTCTGGCCTGATTTGGAGGGGCGCTTGCCATTCGGAACCCGATCGAAAACGAATGGTTCGGTCGTTTCGGGAGCGGGTGAAAGGAGCGACGAAATGCCTGAACGGATACCGCTTGATCCACGCGGCCGTGCCGAGGGCGGCAGCGTGGGCGATGATGGCACTCACCAGATCTGCCCCGATCTTGCCTACAGGCGCCTTGCTATCGTCAACGCCGTCTTCTTCGGAACGCCGGGTGCCGGCGACCGGGAATGGGTTCTGATCGACGCCGGCTTCATGGGCACGACCGACTTGATTACCGGGGCTGCCGTGGAGCGCTTCGGGCCGAATTCCCGGCCCGCCGCGATTCTCATGACGCATGGGCACTTCGATCACGTGGGCGCTCTCGAAGAGCTTGCCGAGCGATGGCAGGTTCCTGTCTACGCACACGAACTGGAGCTCCCATACCTCGACGGCAGCGCCTCCTATCCTCCACCGGACCCGTCGGTCGGCGGCGGCCTTATGTCAATGCTCTCGCCGCTCTATCCGCGCGGCCCCGTAAATGTGGGTCGTTGGCTGCAAACCTTCCCCCAAGATGGCAGTGTGCCTGAAATGTCAGGCTGGCGCTGGTTTCACACGCCTGGGCATACCCCGGGCCACGTGTCCCTCTGGAGGGAAGCGGACCGGACCATTGTCGCGGGTGACGCCTTCATAACGACGCGGCAGGAATCGGCCTATGCCGTCACGGTGCAAAAACCTGAGATGCATGGGCCACCCATGTATTACACCACGAACTGGGATAATGCCCGTACCTCTGTCGAACTTTTGGCCTCGCTCGAGCCAGAGCAGGTGATCACGGGCCACGGCCCTGCCATGCAGGGCGCGGAGATGCGTGAGGCGCTTCATGGGCTCTCTCGTGATTTCGATGCCCTTGCCGTTCCAGACCACGGGAAATACGTCGACAGGTCTGCTACCGAACGAAAGGGTGGTGAGTACCGAGAGCCCTGATGTTTTCTTGAGGAAGACCAACGCCACAGGCCGGCTGCTGCCCCGCAGGACGGCTTTGTGTCGCAACCACCCCATGCCTATCGGCATCGGTCGGCGGATTTCTTGCGTTTGGGAACGCTATTGACGCTGAGCGGTTTGCAGACGAGATAGGAAAGCGCGAATGTGGAAGTCACCCTGGACGCGGTGGGGAATTGTTCTTGGCTTCGCGTTCGGCGGATTCTTTGATGGCATTCTGCTCCATCAGATTTTGCAGTGGCATCACCTTCTGAGCCTTGTTCCGGGCGTCGCGGATCTTCGGACGCAGGTTCTTTGGGATGGCTACTTCCACGGGTTGATGTACTTGCTCGCTGCTCTTGGCCTTTGGGGGCTTTGGCGAGCGCATAAAGGTGCCGCAGCTGCACGAGGGCGTAGCCTATCCGGAGCGCTATTGGTCGGCTTTGGGATTTGGCACGTCGTCGATAGCGTCCTCTCCCATTGGGTTCTTGGAATTCACCGTATTAAGCTCGACAGCGATAATCCACTGATGTGGGATCTGTTCTGGTTTGTCGCATTCGGGATCATTCCGCTTGTCGCCGGCTGGCTGTTGCTCCGGCACCCCAGAGACGGCTTGGGAGGACAGCCCCGAGGATCGGGTTCGGCAGTCCTTCTTCTGGCGTTGCTCACCGTCGGGGCAGCTGCCTGGTCACTTCGGACTCCACCGGATCAGCCTTTCACAACAGTGGTGTTCCGCCCAGGGATTGGCTCCCAAGATGTCGTTTCGTCACTCGCCTCGACTGATGCCCGGCTTGTATGGGCGGATTCATCCATGGGCGTGGTCGTGGTTGATATCCCGCCGGCGAGGAGATGGAGTTTCTACAAGTATGGGGCACTGCTTGTCAGCGGCTCCGGCGTTCCGGCCGGATGCTTCAACTGGATGGGTGTCTGAGGGAGGTGTTCCATGAGGCGTTGTCGCGCATGGCACGCGTCCATTGGATGATCGCCAGGCGGTCGTGACGTTATAGAGGTTGCACATGGGCTGAAGATCGCCACAGCGGTTGCTTGACGGCAATGGAGATTTGTTCCTATTTCGTTCTCATGGCCCAACCGATCGACACCTTGGGAAAGGCAGCCCGGCTCGGCATGCTCGTGCGTGCGGAATGCCCGTGCGGGAATGTCCGCCATTTCCTTGCCACTGACCTCATGATGCTCTTCGGCGGCGGCCGCGATCCGATCACACTCAATTTCCGATGCACGCGCTGCCGCCCCAAGACGCGCATCTCGCTCGTCGAGGTCGATTGGGATCGGCCTCCGCGCGTTTCGATCGACAAGCCGATCTTCAAGGAAAGGCGCGTGGTTGGTTGGATGCAACAACGGCTGAAGTGACATGCCGCTCACCGTCAGGGCGATCGGCGATGTTATCGATGGCGACTACACCCTCACGGCATATTGCTACCATTTCGGCTGCAACCATCGGGCCGATCTAGATCTCGCCGCGCTCGCCGCTCGCCTCGGCCGGGATCACAGCTGGATGCGCAACGATCTGGTGCCGAAACTCTGCTGTTCGAAGTGCGGAAGCAAGGACATCGGCTTGCGGCTTGCACCGCCGACCGGGGCGCCAGGCCAACCCTACGTGCCTGGAAAGCGGCGGTAGCCCTCTCGGCTAAAGCGCAGGACGCCACCGAAGGAGGGCTCGACCGCGAGGCACCGAAAGTCGTGCATGGGGCCGTTTGGTGTCTGTCCGGTTCTGTCCGAAAAACTTGAGTAAGCCGCCGTTCGGCTGACGCCCCCACCGCAGCCGTTCGGCGAGCGATATTGACACACTTCAATAGCTGAGACGCACCTTACCTCTTGAATTCCATGCCATCAGCACGAAGGATGCTGTCAAGCTTTGGAAACACGGATGGCCCGATGCCATGGAGCTTCGCGAGGTCCCCGCGGTCCCACTTGGCAAGATCATTGGTTGTATAAATGCCATTGTTTATCAATGCTCGTTGAGCAGGTTTGGACAACACTGCAAACGGCTGGCTGAGACGGGAATAATCGAATTGGGCTGACTTTTCCTTGTCACAAGGCTCCACGTTACCTTCTCCTCCATATCCGTGGCTAGACGAGGATGCTAGCACAAGGCAACACATGCGTAGAAGACAGGCGTCCGCTCATCACCAGTTGGTGCCTTTCACGCCTTTGCGATCGCGGACGTAAAGCGGAGATTGATTCCGGCAATATCGGGGCCGGAACCTGACAGTCAGCTTTCGGACAGACAAAACTGTTAGCAGACGTTCGAATTGCGATTCGAAGGATCCATGGCCGCTATCGACAGCGTGAGATTGGCAATTTGACGCGATTACCTTCCGCTATCCATGATGGTTTGCTATCATCTATCGGGGGGACAAATTATGAAACTCGTTCGTTTGCGGCTGAGCAATTTCCGGTCCTTTGGCCCCACAGCCAGCACCATTGACCTTACCGATATGACTTTCCTGCTCGGACCAAACGGCGCGGGCAAGACTGTCGTGCTGCAAGCGCTGGGGAGGATGTTTAGTCTGGACCCAGGGCAACGGAAAATCCGGAGATCGGACTTTCATGTCCCCCATGACGAGAAGGAATCTCCCCTCGAGCGACAGCTCTGGATTGAGGCTGATTTCGAATTTCCAGAACTACTTGTCGACGACGGTACGCCCAAGCCTGCTGTACCGGGTGCTTTTGCCCATATGCAGCTTGAAGCACCAGAAGGCCCGGCTCAGGTGCGTTTCCGCCTGAAAGCAACCCTCGACCAAGACGGTGAAATTGAGGAGAACTTCACCAACGTCCAAAAGGTCGATGCAAATGGTCAGCCCACGATCGAAAGTCGGGTGGCCAAGCAGGAACGCAGCAGCATTCAGGTTCATTATCTGCCGGCTCGCCGGGACCCGGCCGACCACATTTCCTATTCGGCTACTGCCCTTCTTGGTCGCGTGCTGAGATCGGCGATCTGGGCCACCGAACGTGTAGTCATCGAGGGTCTTACTGAGCAGATCAGCGCGGCATTGGCTGGTAATGCAGCCATGACCAGCGTAACCGAGGCTTTATCCAACGCTTGGAGCAGCCTGCATACAGGAAGCCATTTCAACAACCCATCGGTCTTTTTTGGCCGCAATGAGATTGAAGCGCTGTTGCGCCATATGAGCGTGGTGTTTGCTCCTGGACATGATGAAGCGAGCGTTGACTTTTCACGCCTCAGCGACGGACAGCAATCGATTCTGTACTTGTCCATCGTGCTAGGGGTTCACCATCTCAACCAGCGCGTTTTGGCAGGTGAGCTGAAAACTGAGTTCGATGTCGACAAACTTCGCCCGGCGGTTTTCAACCTAATCGCGGTGGAAGAGCCAGAAAATAGTCTGTCTCCCCACTACCTCGGACGCGTTGTCGCCAGCCTAACCGAGTTCTCGAAGGGGCAAGATGCGCAGGCTCTCTTGGCGACCCATTCAGCCTCAATAATGCGCCGCATCGACCCAAAGAACGTTCGTTATCTGCGTCTGGCAACCGACCGCACGACCCGAGTGCGAACGATCGAGCTTCCTAACAAGGAGAAAGACGCTGACGCCCATAAATTCGTGCGTGAAGCGGTCCAGGCTTTTCCGGAGCTCTATTTTTCGCGCTATGTGATCCTTGGTGAGGGCGATAGCGAAGAAGTAGTTCTGCCGCGGCTCATCAGCGCTGCCGGCACCAAGATAGACGATGCATCCATCTCGGTGGTGCCGCTTGGCGGAAGGCACGTAAATCACTTCTGGCGCCTCCTACATGGACTGGAGATCCCCTTCGTAACTCTCCTTGACCTCGATTTAGCACGTTTCGACGGTGGGTGGGGGCGAGTACGATATGCCTGTCAGCAATTGCTCGCATATGCCGATGTAAACGCAACTGGCTTAACGGCAGACCACATAAAGAAATTCACTGCCTGGAATGCTGAACCTCGGTTGATGGCCGATACCGGAGGGTGGCTAAACTGGCTAGAAGGCCAAGGAGTTTTCTTCTCGTCACCGCTCGATCTCGACTACGCAATGATGATGGCATTTCCGAGTGCATACGAGGTTGATGCTGAAGAATTGGGTGCGCCGGAAGACGACACTCTCAAGTCCGTTCTGGGCAAAAAACACGATACTGTGACGGGCCAGTATGATGCTGAGCAGTTGTCTTACTTCGATGCCTATCACCGGCGGTTCAAAATCGGCAGCAAGCCAGTATGGCATATCCGGGCAATGTCCGAACTTAGTGACGACGCGCTCGTGGCCAATTTGCCCGGCTCCGTCAAGCGCCTTGTCGAGCATGCCTTAGCTGCTCTTAAGGCGATACCCGAATGATCACTGCTGATCGGTGGATGCCGGCCGATGGTCTTGTTCTCGAACCAAACGCGCTCGTTGCTGCCAAGACTGTCGATGGAAATCTCGCCCTGACCGCGGGTCCCGGCGCCGGGAAAACGGAGGTGCTTGCCCAGCGTGCCGATTTCCTGCTGCGCACTGCCACGTGTCGCTATCCCAGTCGTATTCTCGCTATCTCTTTCAAGGTCGACGCAAGCCAGAATCTGAAGAACAGGGTCAGGCTTCGGTGTGGTCACGAGCTGGCGAGTCGTTTCGACAGCTACACGTTTCATGCTTTTGCAAAGCGAATCATCGACCGATTTCGGACGGCACTGACGGATGCAGATCAACTCGATGTGGACTACAGTATCGGCCCGAGACGCGTGCAACGTCAGTCAATCACCTACAACGACATGGTGCCACTGGCCACGACCATTGTGCAGACCAACACGATTGCCCGAAACGCCATTCGGCACACATACAGCCACGTGTTCCTTGATGAGTTCCAGGACTGCACCAAGGAGCAATACCAGCTGATTTTGAGTTGTTTTTTCGGTTCCCACGCAAAGCTGACCGCGGTGGGCGACACCAAGCAGAAGATCATGGGATGGGCAGGCGCACTCGAGGGCATCTTCAAGGATTTTGCGGCAGATTTCGGTGCCACACCCTTGAGCCTTTACCAGAATTTCCGCTCCAAGCCGCGGCTTCGCAGAATGCAGAACGCGATGGTTAGGACGATGGACCCTGCCGCCGCGGTTGATGATGCTGCCTTGCCTGGGGACGCGGGCACAATCCAAGTCATCCAAGCCACAGACGCAGTCCACGAGGCAGAACTTCTCGCGGCCTCGATAAAGAGCCGGATTGATGACGATGGTATTGCACCTTCAGAGATCGCAATCCTTGTCAGCCGTGATCAGCCATATTTCTGCCAACGACTGCGCGTGGCATTCAAGGCCCAAGGCATTCCGTTTCGGGAGGAGGATAGCACGCAGGATTTCGCCTCCGAGCCAGTCGTTAAGGTCATTACCGACCTACTTCTTGTCGCCGGTACGACTGCCAGCGCCGACGCGCACCGGCGGCTCATAGATGCGATGGTCTACAGCCAGGCGATGGACGAGGAGCAGGAATACCGCGCCCGGTCTCGTTGGACGAGATTTGTCGCGGATACGCGAAGCGCCATAGCTCAAGGAGCGATTGCAAAGGGCGATCGTGCAGGACTTCGAGCGATCGTGGATCATCTCGTCGATGTCGTTGGTCGAGACACTATCGTCGCCATGTCGGCCGACTATTCCCAAGGCAGCCGGCTCAACGATCTAGTCCAGGCTGCGATCGACCGTCTGCACGAAGTTCTCGCGCAAGAAGACGACGTCGGTGTCGCCCTCTCCGCATTCTCAGCTGATCGGGCGGTACGCATCATGTCGATCCATAAGAGCAAGGGGCTCGAATTCGATACTGTGGTGGTGATGGGTATCGAAAAGGAAACCTTCTGGGGGAAATCTGTCGACGAGCGATCTGCTTTCTTTGTCGCCATCTCGCGGGCTAGGCAGCAGCTGATTTTGACGGTCGTGTCAAATCGAGAGCGGCCTGCAAGCTTTCCCGCGCATCGGCGTTGGGATGTTTTTCGCCAGCCTCATGCTGAGTTTCTCGGGTATGCCATCCAATACCGATAGGTGCCGGGAATCGAGTTGTGCCAGTCGGCCGCGGCGTCAGCTTTAGAACCATTTGCCAGAGCGTCTCAACGTCCGAAATGAGGGCGCGAACCTGTAGTTCGTAAGGCGTGGCAGGAACGACCGGAAAGGGCTCTGAGCGGTCACCCAAGGCTGGCACGCAGAACGATCTGTTTGCGGGAAGAAGCCGCCTTTCGGGGTTAAAGCGTTCTGATCTTGCCCGGGTTTGGTGGACACCCATGATAGGCTTTCGAGCCAACGGAGGGAGTGTCCGATGGAGAAGAAGAAGCGCCGGTATTTTCCCGACGAGTTCAAGCGGCAGGTGACGGAGCGCGTAGAGACAAGCGGGCTTTCGGTCATGGATGTTGCGGCGGAGCTGGGCGTCCACGAGACGTAGTTGCGTCGTTGGATACGCCAGTTCGGCAAGGCGGGGACGGGGTCTGCGCGGCGCCCCATCACGTAGGCGCAGAGCCCGTCCCCGGCCCGACCTGGCGGCGGAGAACGCCCGGTTGAAGCGGGAGTTGCAAAAGGCCCAGACGGAGCGCTTGCTTGCCCCCTCGGCCGCGGCTGATCGCATTCCGGGTTGCTTCTCTGTTCGCTCGCCTGGCTGAAATTCCTTGGGAGCCGCCGTCGCCAGCTCCTCCCTGCATGGGTCCTGAGAGGTTCAAAACCCTGATTAACGCCTGCGTTCGCGCAGAAAATCGATCAGCACCCTTAGTGCCGGCCGCATCTGCCGGCGGCTCGGGTAGTACAGAAAGAACCGGTCCACTGGCGGCGGCGCCCATTCGTCGAGAAGTGTCACAAGCTGACCCGCATCGAGTTCTCGGGCAACGACTTGTCGCGGTAGCTGAAAAAGCCCCATGCCCTCAACCGCAGCCCGTACCAGCATTTTTGTCGCGTTGGCGGTGAGGCGTGCATCCACGTGTACCTCGACCGGCCGGCCCTTCACATGGAAACGCCAGGGATATGTTGCCCCGTTTGGCAGGCGAACACTGAAGCAGTTATGCTCGGCCAGTTCCTGCAGCGTCCTTGGTTCGCCACGTTCGGACAGATAGCGCGGCGAGGCGACAACCACGATCGGAATTTCATCGCTGATACGCACGGCAATCATATCACGTTCAAGCCGCTCGCCCGGCCGGATTCCAGCATCGAAGCGTTGGGCGACAATGTCGACCAGCCCGCTGTCGACAGATATATCGAGACTGATCTCAGGGTAGCGTTCGAGAAATGACGGAAGCACCGGCTCAAGGACGGAGTCCGCTGCCGGCGGGGCCACTGTCAGCCGCAGGAGACCCGCGGGCTTGTCGCGGAACTCATTCGTGGACTCCAGCGCAGTCCGGTAGTCGTCGAGCACGGGACGCAGCCGCTGAAGCAGGTGCTCGCCGGCTATCGTCGGGCTTACGGAGCGCGTGGTGCGCTCGACAAGCCGCACCCCCAGGCGCTCTTCCAGGTTACGCACCAACGCGCTGACGCGCGGGGGCGAGAGGCCCAGCTGTTTCGCCGCCCTTGTAAAGCTCTTTTGCTCCAGGACAGCGACGAAGGCGTTTGCCTCTGCAAAATTGGGCGCTGTCATCATGTCTCACTATTCGGAATTCCAACACAGTCCATTTTGATTATTTCATATTATCCGTTTGGCATCGCGAGTCCATATTCGTGACCAGAGAGGCGGCCGAACCAAACGGCTCTTCTCAGCCAGCTTCCAACAGCACTGGCTTGTCCATCTCTGAACACGAAACCATAGGAGCTAACCATGCGTACGATTCTTGCCGCGGCTGTTGCCGCTTCCGTCATGACCGCTGCCTCAATTGCCTCTGCCGGTACCTTTACCAGCACCGGCGTGATCGAGAGCCTGAGCAGCAAGGCAAACACCGTCCACCTTCGCAACGGGGACGCCTACCAGCTGCCCGCCCATGTAAATCTCTCCGGCCTGACTGCGGGTCAGCGGGTCCACGTCAGCTGGGACCGGCAGACCCCCTCGAGCATCGACGACCCTCGCAACAGCGACGAGACGATTTGGCTGCTCGATGCGACCGGCATCCAACGTGCCAACTGAACGGCGCATAGGCAATGGCGTGGCGCCGAAGCCACGCCATTGCCACGGCGATGAGGACCCACGTCAAGCAGAACGAAGGATTGCGACGATGACGAAAGTTTTGATTCTCTACTATTCGGCCTACGGACATCTCGAGACGATGGCTGAGGCTGTTGCCGAAGGAGCGCGCGCGACCGGCGCCGAGGCGACCATTCGCCGGGTGCCCGAGCTCGTTCCGGAGGAGATCGCGCGCAAGAGCGGCATGCGTCTCGACCAGGCAGCGTCCATCGCAACCGTCGATGAGCTGGCCGACTATGATGCGATTGTCGTCGGCACGGGAACACGCTTTGGGCGCATCTCTTCGCAGATGGCGAGTTTCCTTGATCAGGCGGGCGGCCTGTGGGCCCGTGACGCCCTGGTTGGGAAGGTCGGCGCGGCGTTCACGTCGACGGCCAGCCAGCACGGCGGACAGGAGACAACGCTCTTCTCAATCCTCACCAACCTCCTGCATTTCGGCATGACGATCGTGGGTCTCGATTACGGCTTCAAGTCACAGCTTGGGGTCGACGATGTGAGAGGCGGCTCACCCTATGGGCCGACAACGATCGCCGGCGCCGATGGCAGCCGGGCGGTCCACGAGGAGGAACAGGCCGCTGCCCGTCACCTGGGCCGGCGTGTTGCCCAGACAGCCGCCAAGCTCGCTGCCCCCAAACTTGAAGGAAGCTCGGCATGACACGGCGCAATGTAGCCTCCATTCGGCCCGCCCCGCGGCACGACGTCGGAAGTCTCTTTTCCCATCTCCCCATTTCCGACCCGACCGATAGGCAACTCGATCCGTTCCTGATTCTCGGTCATCATGGTCCGCAAGTCTTCGAGGCCGGTAACCATGGCATGCCGTTCGACGACCATCCGCACCGTGGCTTTGAAACCGTGACTTTCATTCTCGACGGGTCTCTCGTCCACTCCGATTCGAGTGGCCATCACCGTGCAATCGAGAAAGGCGGCGTCCAATGGATGACCGCCGGTTCCGGTGTGATCCATAACGAGCAGGTGCCTCCCGCCTTCCGTAAGGAGGGTGGATCCCTGGAAATCCTGCAGCTCTGGGTGAACCTGCCCTCAAATCTGAAGTGGGTTCCTCCACGCTACACGGGCGTACAGCGCGATACGCTTCCCGCTGTTCCGCTACCCAGCGGCGCGGCGACGCTGAACCTGGTCGCGGGGCAGTTTGGTGAGACAATCGGGCCGATAGACTCCCTCACCGGCATCTTTATGTCCAACATCGAACTTCGAACCGGCGCACACGTCGAACTGCCGGTCCCGCGAGGACGTACGATCCTCTTTTATATCGTGCGGGGTAACGTAGTCATCGAGGGCCACGCGGCATCCCAGCGCGACCTAGTCATCTTCGGCGATGATGGCGACACGATCAGCTTTGAGGCCGGCTCAGACGCGCTCGTCCTTTTCGCCCATGGCGATCCAATCGGCGAGCCCGTGGCGGCGCGCGGACCGTTCGTCATGAACACTGACGAAGAGATCGAGCAGGCATTTCGGGACTACCGGACCGGCGCGTTCAAGTCTGCTGAGACTGCCGAAATCGAATGATCCATCGTGACGAATTCGCATAGATCGGCGTTTATTTTCTCCTCGTCATGCGCAAGCAAAGGTGGATGCTGATCACGGCTGTATTGCCGTGACCAGCATCCTCATGACATGGCCGCCCCGCCACTTGCCGTTGCCAAGCGGCGGGGGTCGATGAGAGTTTCAGGCTGTCAGGCAGAAGCGGCCTCTTCCGCCATACCGGCAAGTTCCTCACTCACTGCTCGGCCGCCGCGTACCTGGTTGACCTTATTGCCGCAGATTACCTGATGCGGATCCTCACCCTCGTGCACGACGCGCTGCGGGCGCTGTTCAATTTCGGGAAGCCCAGCTCGCTTGACATTGCCGGATGGGCAAATCGCGTGAAGCAGATCGACGCAAATTTGAGGCGTGTGCGAGCTTCCCCGCTATTGGTATGGTCCAGACTCCGGCCGCCGGACTGACCCGGCCTGATGGTCACGTGGCCTGGGTTGGAGACGGGACCACGAAAGGGTTGGCCGACGCTCTGTTCACCTGGTTTGGACCACCTACTTCAGCCTAGCACCCGGAACCTCTCCAATTTTTGGGCGACCGCCAACCTCTCCTGAGTCTCACTACCCGTGCCCGTCATGGCCCTTCATGGCCTGAACTAGCAATGTCTGCTTTCGGGCAACGGCAATGCTTGCCTTTACGGCCGATCTTAGGGCGCATAGCCGCCGCTCAGCCTCTTCCTAACCAATTCCGGATTCCATGCGACTGCGACATTCCTGCGGCGGCTGTCGTACTTGTCTTCTGAGCGCTACACCTCACTGCCGAATGCCACGCTCGATCTGGAGACGCTGGTGGTGACGCGCGGCCGGGCGTTCCCGATCGGGTTGCTCAACACGCGCCCTTCGCTGCCCCCGCTGCGGATCGAGGAATATCCAGGTACTCCTCAACTTTGCGTCGGTCGACGGCCGGGCGAGGAAGGCGGCGACTCCTCGGGGCTAGCTCGGCCAGGCCAGGCGCTCCATCTCGTTGAGCAGTTCCGAGATCTGTTCGGCTTCGAGTTTCCCGTCAGTGCCCATGAACTCAGCCATTTCCAGAGCCGCAAAGCGAAGCTCGAACAGATCGATGAGAGCGCTGGCTCGCTGAACGTCCGATATCCGGCTCGTGACCCTCAGAAGAAGACGCCGGCAACGGGCATGATCAAGCGGCTTGTCTGCATTGATCAGTTCACGCAGCTCCGCAATCGCGTCGGTCACTTGCACCATGAGGTCTGTTTTCCCGGTCGCCAAACCACTACGTAGCCGTCCCTGAGTAGGACTTCCCCGGCGGTCTCCCCATTCGGCAATCTTACCCAGACGAGCGAACGTCCCCAGCGATCCCTTACGCCGGAATCTTCAACCTGTACATCCTGGCGCAGCAGCTCCTCCAGTCGACGCTTTGCCTGCTCGCCAAGGAATTTCTCCTGCTGGCACACCGGACTATAAATCTCCGGTGTGTCCACTCCGGACTTGTTCGGTGCGCCCGGTCCCATGATGCGCATGTTCTCGCCGTTGCATTTGATCGTGTCGCCGTCGACGGCCGAGAGGGAGAGGCAGGCGAGGATCGCGATGGAGGCAAGGGTAGACACCCGCTTCTATACTCCTGACCGCACCCGCTCTGAGTTCGTCAACGCCTCGCCGAGCCGCCCCACCGTTTCCTTGACCGCCTGTTCGGCCGCCTCTGTAAGTGCTGCCGAACCACCTTCACAGAACCCTCCAGCGGTGCCTTGAGCATTTCCGTCACCACCGACAGTGGTACCGAGAAGGCGACCACGCCGGCCATCAACTACGATGGAAGCAGCAAGCTCGACTTCGGTTTCCATGCCGGCGACCCAGAATCCCGGCACAACCCTTAGGCGCCCGTTCACTTCTTCGCCGCGCACCATGATCATTGCACGCGCGCCTCGCGCGGGAAGCTCGCTGCGGTCGACAGGGATGTCCACCATTTCGACCGTCTCGACGAGATTTGCAAAGGTTTTCCTGACCGAGCCGGTAAAGCCGCTGGACAGCGCCAACGGGTATGAATGAGCTGCGCAATTGAAATCTGACGGCTTTATCGTCTTGTTGAGTTTGTTGCCGTCTACATAGAGAAGGTATTTGCCCGGCAACTTACCGTCGTACGATGAGTAGACGTTGTAGGCGGCGACCGACAGCGGCTCAGCCGTGTACTGGCACCCCGTCAGCGCAATGCAGACGCCTGCGACTGCCGCAATTGTAGAGAGTTTCATTATTCCCCGCTCCCTTAGCCCACCGCGAACCTGCCGCAACCGTTGCGAGTGGTCAAGGCGCATTGCAGCGCCGATCCATGTGCGGCGCCTGGGCAAGATCAGGATGATGCGCAAAGGCGATCTGGAGAATTGACTAGACTTTAATATGTGAACTCACATATAGACTTAAGTAAATATGCGAATTCGCATAATGATACCGGAATACCGCATTACTAAAACGGTAGAACGGTAGAGAATTTTTCATGAAATATACTGTTGCGTTGCATGTGGAATCGACATACTGTCTCTATGCCGACCGCGTTGTGCGGTGCGGATATTGGAGGTTTGTGATGAATGTTTATGTTGATGACTGCAGCGCCACCATCCCCCACATGATTCAGATTTGGACCGCGCTTGAACACACCGCGGGAAACCTAGCTCCGATGCCTGATGAGGTGATGGATCACATAACGGGTGCCATTGGCGACATTCGGCGGGAGATCATCGGCGCACCCGCTACCAACCGCGCTGAAGCACTGGCAAAGCTGCATTTCGTGGCCACGCTGCTTTCTGATGAGCAGAACGACATGGGCGTGCATCTGGACGAATTGCGACTTGTTGCCGAGGATTTGGATCGGGTGAATGCGTTGGAGCGGGAGGCTTGTGGATTGGGCGCCGCTGCCTAAAGCCACCCAAAGCACCATCACCACCACCACCGCACCACCACGGCACTATTCACGCGGTCAGCCGGCAAGTGAAAACCAAGCGTCGATAACCGCGTGTGCCCCGTCGCCTTCGGGCGGCGGGGCTTTTGCGAACAGTGTGGATTGTTCACAGATACTACTCTGACAATTGGCAGACCTTACCACGCGGCGGAAAGGCGCCTTCCAAAGAGCCGATCTAGGAACCCCACCGGGTTTGGCGCACGGTAGTGTTCTTTGTTACTGCCTTTACGAATTGTCTTCGATTGGAGCGCCAGGGCCGTTCTTTTTGATCGAATCGATAGCGTTCTGAGCGCTGCCTTTGCTGGAATAGCCCTCGGTCGAGAACATGATCTCGCTATTGTATTTGAAGCGGACGCGATACTCGCCAGCCTTGTCCTTGTATATCTCGAATTTGTGCACGGTTTCTAAGCCCTCCTGACAACCGTTGGTACGGTGGCAGAACCTTAGCTGGCTGTAGGCAACCGTCAACAGTGCATTGGCGCATTCGCTACAAGGTGCACTAAACGCTGCGTAGTGATCGGGGAATGGCTTAAGGCGCCCTAACCACCACCACCCACCACAGTCGCGCCCCGCTGGCACTACACGGCGGGGCCTTTTTCGTGCGCCACAGAAATCACGGAACACCCCTCGCCAGTTGCCGTTCGCCATGGTGAAGGGACCTAATTATGGCAAAAACGGCAATGCAAGGCGGGTATACGTTCGGCACATTGTCAGCTGAACACAGACGGCTTTTCCGGGACCATCCCCTATTCCAAGTGGATCAACAGGATCGCTTCCAAGACCTCCTGGCGCAGTTGGAACAAGCCGAAGAGGACGATGGCGAGAAGGATGAGGATGACTCTTGAGGGCGGCGCTGCATCCTACCTCGCGGCCGGGTTTTTCGTGCGCCATCACTTTGATAGCCTGCGAGTGCTGAACAACGAGGCAGTCATGTCCCAGCAGAAACATCCGCCTGTAGGCGTCCACCCTGACTTACCCCTAACAACCGGGGAGCGGAAAGCAGCGGACACGGATGCGGCCGCAAGGAAGATAATCGCCGCCGAACGGGAGAGTCAGGAGGCCAAGGCTGAGCGCCTGCGCAAGGCACGGTTGGCGAAAGAGGCCACAGAGTGAACCTAGCTCAAGCCGCGTGGCATTATGTGCCCCAACGCCTTCGGGCGGCGGGGTTTTACGAATTCGCTGCCGCAAAAGAAAAAGCCCGCTGCCGGGAGGAGGGTGGCAGCGGGCTCTAATTCGATTGCGGTGCGGGAGGAGGTGCACCGCTTTCGGCGTCGGCATCGCATCTGGGAGGAGTAGATGGCCGACATCCCCGCACTTAGGAAGTGTCCCGGCAAAGGGCAAGACGTACGGATTGTCGCAGGGATTACATTCGCACCAAGTGGCGACCCGGTGGCGACACGCGCCCTGCCCTATTCGCCAACTCTTTACTAAGTCTTTGACTTAATTGGTGGGTGATACAGGGCTCGAACCTGTGACCCGCTGATTAAGAGTCAGCTGCTCTACCAACTGAGCTAATCACCCGCCACGGCGCGCTACGCCGTAGAATGCCGCGCTCATTAGCGCGTTTGCCGGGGGCATGCAAGCCCTTCTCAGCGTGACCCGCGACAGGCCCGACAGCGGCCGTCACACACATTAGGAAGGCCTCAGCCGCATTCAAACAAAGAGCCGGCCTTCGGCCACCTTCACCGCGCCGCCGCCGATTCGCGCGGCCTCGATGGCGCCGCCGGCCACGTCGATCTCCAGGCGGATCCGCGAGGGGCGACCCATTTCGACGCCCTGTTCGATCCAGTAGCGATGCGCGCCGTCCACGGGCTCGTCATACATCAGCACCGCGCCAGCGAAGGCTGCCGCCGCCGATCCCGTCGCCGGATCCTCGGGAATGCCCGCCCCCGGTGCGAACATGCGGGCATGGAAGGCGCAATCATGGTTCACCGTCTCGCGACAGTAGACATAGGCATCGCTGAGCACGGCTCCTATGCGCGGCGCCAGTTCCTCCCACAAACCGGCATCGAGCCGCGCCCGCCCCGCTGCCTCGAGATTGGCGACCGGCACGCAGATATAGGGCACGCCGGCGGTCCAGCCGCTGATGGCATGATTCTCGAACCCGATCTCGTGGTGGGCAAGGCCAAGTGCGGCGGCCACCACTTCCGCCGGCACATCGAGGGCGAACGGCTCGGGGGTGCGCGGCAGGTCGAATTCGGCAAAAGCCGCCCCGTTGGCGGTCGAGACGGCGCAGCGAACCGGGCCGACATTTTCCTCCAGAACGATAATCGACGTGCGCTCGGCCTGCCCGATCTCGCCCACCCGCTCGGAAAGCGCAACTGCGGTGCCGACGGTGGGATGGCCGGCAAAGGGCAGTTCCTGGCGCGGCGTGAAGATGCGGATCCGTGCCGTGTGGAAGGGGTGTTCCGGCGGGGTGACGAAAACCGTCTCCGACAGGTTGAACTCCGCCGCGATGGCCTGCATCCGCTCCGTATCGAGCCCTTCACCGTCGAGCACGATGGCCAGGGGATTGCCCGCCAACCCCGTCCGGGTGAAAACGTCGTAAAGAAGATATCGCCGCGTAGCCAAAAGTCTCCCCTTCCCTGGTGATTTCCGGTCGGCATCGGCTGCACCGCCCACCCGAGACTAGCATTTCTCCCCTGATTTATAGCCGGACTTCGCCGGGGCCGCACGTGCGGAGGAAAGGGTGATCGGTTGATTGAGCGGAGAGACAAAACTTTAAGTAGAAATGGAAAGATGTCTTTTGACACTCAGGGCAGGCAAAAGTGATTCTTTGGCTGAGTTCAGTGAGAATACCGGGCCGCCATCGCTAACGAAACATTACAAAACGCAACTTTTGCGTTCATTTGGCATTCATCCACCAGGTGCTAGCGTACGCTCACGATAAACCTTGTGGGCTTGGACGATAGTACGTGAAGATCGGAGTATCCCAATGAAACGCATCCTTTCCCATCTTGTCATGTCCGGGCTTTTCGCGCTCGGACTCGCCGCCGCTGTTCCCGCGGCCCAGGCTTCGCCGGCTTCTGTGGGTGCGGCCACGGTGAATGCGGTCATCAATGCCGAAACCGCCGGCAACCCCAATCTGGTCGAGGTTGGCGATCATCGGCGTCACAAGCACTGGCGCAAGCACCACCGTGGCGATCATCGTTGGCGCAAGCACCACCGGCGCGATTACGACTGGCGCCGTCACAGCCGGCCGCGGAGCGGCATCTATTTCGAGTTCGGCACGGCGCCGCGCTACGCCCGGCCGCGCTATGTGCGCCCCGCGCCGGCCTACCGGCTCAGCCGCGCGCATGTCGGTTGGTGCTACGACAGGTACCGTTCCTATCGGGCCTCGGACAACACCTTCCAGCCCTACAACGGACCCCGCAGGCAGTGCGTCTCACCTTATATGCGCTGACCTGACGGCCCAGCAAAAAGGCGGTGCCGAACATGGCACCGCCTTTTCCTTTCCGCGGGAGAGCGTCTTTCCCGTCTGAGCCCCGGCTCAGTTCTTTTCCTTGTCCACCAGCTTGTTCTGGGCGATCCACGGCATCATGCCGCGCAGCTTCTCGCCCACTTCCTCGATCTGGTGCGAATCGTTCAGGCGCCGGGTGGCCTTGAAGCGGGCCGCGCCCGAGTGCCACTCCTGCATCCATTCGGCGGTGAACCTGCCGGTCTGAATGTCGTTCAGGATGCGCTTCATCTCGGCCTTGGTCTCTTCGGTGATGATGCGCGGCCCGGAGACATACTCGCCCCACTCGGCGGTGTTGGAGATCGAATAGTTCATGTTCGCGATGCCGCCCTCGTAGATCAGATCGACGATCAGCTTCACCTCGTGCAGGCACTCGAAATAGGCCATTTCCGGCGCGTACCCGGCTTCCACCAGCGTCTCGAAGCCGGCGCGGATCAGTTCGACAAGCCCGCCGCACAGCACCACCTGTTCGCCGAAGAGGTCGGTCTCGCACTCCTCGCGGAAGGTCGTCTCGATGACGCCCGAGCGTCCGCCGCCCACACCGCAGGCATAGGAAAGACCGAGGTCGAGCGCATTGCCCGAAGCGTCGTGATGCACCGCCACCAGGCACGGCACGCCGCCGCCGCGCTGATATTCGCTGCGCACCGTATGCCCCGGCCCCTTCGGCGCAACCATCAGGACGTCAACCGTGTTCTTCGGCTCGATCAGGCCGAAATGCACGTTCAGCCCGTGCGCGAAGGCGATCGCCGCCCCATCGCGGATGTTGGGCGCTATCTCGGCATTGTAGATGCCGGCCTGCAGCTCGTCCGGCGTGGCCATCATCATCAGGTCGGCCCAGCCGGCGGCCTCCGCCACTGTCATCACCTTGAAGCCGTCGGCCTCGGCCTTCTTGGCCGTGCCGGAGCCCGCGCGCAGCGCCACGGCGACATCCTTCACGCCGGAGTCCTTCAGGTTGAGCGCATGCGCGCGGCCCTGGCTGCCATAGCCGATGATGGCGACCTTCTTCGACTTGATGAGGTTCAGATCGGCATCGCGATCGTAATAGACACGCATCCTTCGTTTCCTTCCATTGCCAACAGTTGCGGCGCCCGTTACGGGTGCGCCCTCTCCTTCTCCCGCACGCCGTGCAGCGTGAAGAACTGCTCCACCGCCCGTTCCGCCCGGGCGGAAAAATCCTCCGGCCTGCGCATGCCCTCCTCGCCGAGCAGCATGCGCACATGCAGGTCGCGCACCACGAGCCCGTAGAGCGTGCGATAGGCCTCGTCGAGGTCGTCATAGGCGATGTGCCCGCAGCGCCGCCCCGATTCCAGGAGCGCGGCCGCCCCCTGGTCGATCCGCCGGCGGCCCTGCTCGACCAGAAGCTGGCCCAGCCTGCTGCCCTCTCGGCTCGCCTGCCCGATCGCCAGCCGGTTGAGCGCCAGCGACACGTCGCCGGAAAGAACCCGCAAAAGATCCTGCGCAAAGGCGACCAGATGCGCGCGGAACTGCCCCCGCTCCAGCGGCCGGCCATCGTCGCTATAGGTGCGCACCTTGCTCGCCTGATGGGCGATCATGGCCGCAAGCAGCCCGTCGCGATCCCCGAACCACTTGTAGAGGCTCTCCTTGGAGCAGCTCGCCGCCCGCGCCACGCCGGCCGTCGTCACCGCCCGCTCGCCCCCCGTAACGAGCAGCGAAAGCGCGCATTCCAGAACCGCATGCTGCCGCGGCGTCAGGCCATCGATATTTTCGCTCAAGGATTACGCCTCTCAGTACCGTACGGTACGGTTCTGTCACAATCGCCGGCCGTTTTCAAGCAAACTCGTTTGGGGCGGTGGAGAATCTCACTTGGTAGCCGGCAAGTCGTACACAGGGAAGCGCTCGGGGTTGAGCATGGTCCAGCCGTCCCCTCCCTGTCCGAGGGGGCAGCGCTATCCTTCGCAGGCCTTCAGGAAGCGTCGCACGGTCTCGGCCATGCCGAACTCCAGCGCATCGGCCGTCAGCCCGTGCCCGATCGACACCTCCGCGAGCGCCGGGATGCGCCGGGCCAGTGGCGGCAGATTGGCGACCGTGAGGTCGTGACCGGCATTGACCGCCAGCCCGAGACCCGTCGCTGTGTCAGCCGTTTTCCCAAGCTTTTCCAACTCTTTGGCGGCCTTTTCGGAATCGTCGTGGCAAGCCCCGTAGGGCCCCGTGTAAAGCTCCACCCGGTCGGCGCCCGTTTCCTTCGCCGCCGCCAACGTCGCTCGGTCCGCGTCGGGATCGCAGAAGAGGGAAACGCGAAAGCCCTGCCGCTTCAGCCGCGCGACGGCCGCTTTCAGGAAGTCCGCCTTTTCCACAAACGGCCAGCCATGGTCGGAGGTCTGCTGTGCCGGGTCGTCCGGCACCAGAGTCACCTGCTCAGGCTGGGTTTCCTCGACGAGGCGCAGGAAGTCCTCCGACGGATACCCCTCGATGTTGAACTCGCGCCCCGGGAAAGCATCGTCGATGAGTGCCCGGATGTCCGGCAGGTCCGAGAAGCGGATATGACGCTGATCCGGCCGGGGATGGACGGTAAGGCCGTTCGCGCCGGCTTCGAGCGCGATGTGGCCGAGCCGGGTCAGGCTGGGCCACGGCAGGTCACGCCGGTTGCGCAACATGGCGATGGCGTTCAGATTAACGGAGAGCTTGGCCGGCATGGATCGATCCCGCTTCGCGTATCAGGTCCCCCTCCTATAGCGCCTTTGGCGGGAACTGACAGGGCCAATCGCCGTTGTCCAACGGGGTCAGAGAAGGACCGCGCCAGGCATCTGCCTTGCGGGAAGTGCGCGCAAATGCTGATCAACGAAACACCGCCGCACGTCCGGCGCATCGACACCGACCGTGAAGACGCCTACGCCTTCGAGGTCACCGGGCACATCAGCGCGGCCGACATGGAAAACATGTACGGCCTCCTCGAAGGCGCCTATGAACTGCATGAGCGCATAGACGTGATCGTCCTCATCCACGATTACGAAGGCCTCGACTGGGGTGCGGCGTGGAAGGAACAGACCATTCGCGGCAAGAACCGCGCCATCAAGCGCATCCGCAAATACGCGGTCGTCGGCGGCCCGGGCTGGATCAAGCCGATAATCGCCCTGTCCAAGCCCTTCCTTTCCATGAAGATGCGCCATTTCGAACCTGAGGAAATCGAAGCGGCATGGGAATGGATCGGTGCCAGGCCGCTGCCGGGACCGGCGTAGGGCGATCCGTTAGCCGGATACACTCCCCCGTCATCCCGGCCAAGCGGCGAAGCCGCGCAGCGCCGGGACCATTGAGCGGCGCAGCTGATCTCCGCAGAAAGCGGTTGCGGGCACTGACATGCAACCCGGACGACGAGGACCGGGCCGTGCTCGATGAAAGTCCGGCCAATAGGCCCCGGATAAGCCGTCGGCTTTCCGGGGTGACGGCAAGGTTGTCGTCAATGCGGCAAGACACCTTTGCGATTGCCCTGCCCAGGAGATGGCCTGCCGTTCGAAGACGCGTGAAGGAACACCGATCCGTTCGGTTGCCGAACGCGGAACGCCCAAACGGTCCGTCGCCTACCGCACCACCGTCAGCCGCTCCGCCGCCCGTGTGATCGCGGTGTAGAGCCAGCGCTGGCGCGTGTCGCGAAAGGCGAAGCTCTCGTCGAAGAGCACCACCTCGTCCCATTGCGAGCCCTGCGCCTTGTGCACGGTGAGCGCATAGCCGAAATCGAAATCGTCGAAGCGCTTCTTCGTCTGCCAGGGGACCTCCGCCTCCGGGTCCTCGAAAGCCGCCTTCAGGAGCTTGATCTTGGCCACGCCCCGGTCCGGATCGTCCTCTTCCGGCGAGACGAGCAGGTTGATGCCGGGTTTGGAGGTCTCGCGCGCGGCCGTCATCACCTTCCATAGCGAGCCGTTCAGGAGCCCCTTGGCGGGATCGTTCCTGAGACAGACCAGCTTGTCGCCGGCCTGCGGGAGGGGCCCGTCGAACCCCTTCAGCTCACGCAGGCGCTGATTGTAGCGCCGGCGCGTGCGGTTGATGCCGACCAGAACCTGGTCCGCCGCGAGCACCATGTCTCGGTCCACATCACCCTTGGAGATCACCCGCGCCGTGCCGTAGTCGCCATACATGAACTCCCGGCCCTCGCGCACGTCGAGCGCCAGGCGGATGATCGGGTTGTCGCGCGCCTGGCGGTGGATCTCGGTCAGGAGGTAGTCCGGCTCCTGCTCGGTGAAGAAGCCGCCGCCGGAAATGGGCGGCAACTGCCCGGGATCGCCCAGCACCAGGATCGGCGTGCCGAAGGACATGAGGTCGCGGCCCAGCTCCTCGTCCACCATGGAGCACTCGTCGATGACGATGAGCTTGGCCCTGGCCACCGGGCTCTGCCGGTTGAGCGAGAAGGTCGGCGACATGGTCGTGCGGCCGGTCGTCTCGTCTTCCACCTGTTCCTCGCCGCGCGGCCGGTAGATCAAGGAATGGATGGTGCGCGCGTTCGTCGCCCCTTTCGAGCGCAGCACCTGCGCCGCCTTGCCCGTAAAGGCGGCGAACTGCACCTCGCCGTCGACATGCTCGGCGAAATAGCGGGCCAGCGTCGTCTTGCCGGTTCCTGCATAGCCGAAAAGCCGGAAGAGCTGTGACTGCCCGTCCTTCAGCCAGCGGGAGACCGCCTTCAGCGCCTCGTCCTGTTGCGGCGAAAAATCCATGACCGCCAGAAACCAGATTCTGCCACCGATGAACAGGGCTTTGGGACCCGCGATGTCTTTACGGGAAACTAAGGCCGCCGGGCTACTGTCCAAGGGTCAAAAAAAGGGGGCAAATGGGATGGCGGGCAAGTGCAAGACGACGGTCGCGATCGCCGGGCTCATGCTGGCGACAGCCGCGCAAACCCCCGCAGCTCCGGCGGGCGCGGGCGAGCGCGCTCGCCTCGTGGTCAATCAGCTCGGCTATCTCCCCGACGGACCGAAGCGCGCGACGTTCCTGACCGGGGCGGAGCGTCCGCTTCCCTGGCGCATCGTCGACGACAAGGGCAATGAGGTCGCATCCGGCCAGAGCGAGCCCGCGGGCATCGATCCCACGGCGCAGGCCAACACCCATGTGCTCGATTTCACGGATCTATCGGAGCCCGGCACCTACTGGATAGAAGCCGGCGGCAGCCGCAGCCACCCCTTCTCAATCGAAGCCGGGCTCTACCGGGACCTTGCACGCGATGCCGTCAACTACTTCTATCCCGTGCGTTCCGGCATCGCGATCGATGGCGCGATCGCAGGTGCGGCCTATGCCCGCCCCGCCGGCCATGTCGCAGCGCCGGCGGACGGGCTCACCAATAAGGGCGACCACGCCGTGCCCTGCCTTTCGCCCGAGGAGGCCGACGCCGCCTACGGCGCGCCGTGGACCTGCGCCTACACGCTCGACGTCACTGGCGGCTGGTACGACGCGGGCGACCACGGCAAGTACGTCGTCAATGGCGGCATCTCTGTCGCCCAGCTCATGGGCGCCTACGAGCGCACGCTCTACATGGACGGCGCCTTACCCGCCCTGTTCGCTGACGGCACGCTTGCCATCCCCGAAGGGGGAAACGGCGTACCCGACATCCTGGACGAGGCCCGCTGGGAGCTGGAGTTCCTCTTGAAGATGCAGGTGCCGGAAGGCGAGACGCTCGCCGGCATGGTGCATCACAAGATCCACGACACGGCATGGACCGGCCTGCCGATGCTCCCGCACGAGGATCCGATGCCGCGCAAGCTGCACCGCCCCTCGACGGCCGCCACGCTCAATCTCGCTGCCGCCGCTGCACAGGGTGCGCGGCTGTTCAAGACGTTCGATCCCCCTTTTGCCGGGCGCCTGTTTGCCGCGGCCGAGCGGGCCTGGCAGGCCGCCCGGAACCACCCGTCTCTCCACGCACCGGCATCGGACGACGCCGGCGGCGGGGCCTATGGCGATGCGGACGTGAGCGACGAGTTCTACTGGGCGGCGGCCGAGCTTTTCATCACCACCGCGGACGCACGCTACCGCGAGCACCTCGCCGCCTCCCCCTATTTCCGGGGCGAGGTCTTCCGCGACGCGGGCTTTGACTGGGCGAACGTGGCCGCGCTCGGCCGTCTGTCGCTGGCGACCGTGCCCAACACGCTGCCTGTCGAGGATATCGCCGCCTTTCGCGGTTCCGTCATCATGGCGGCGCGGCGCTACGTCACCCTTCAGGACGCGCGCGCCTTCGGCCAGATCTACGCGCCGGATGACGGCAAGTACGGCTGGGGCTCGAACCACTCGATGACCCAGATCGGCATCATCGTCGCACGCGCCTACGACTTCTCCCGTGATCCGCGCTTCCGCCGCGCTGCGCTGGAAGCCGCCGACTACCTTTTGGGCCGCAATGCGCTCGACAATTCCTTCATTACCGGTTACGGCAGCGCCTATTCGAAAAACCAGCATTCGCGCTGGTTCGCCCACCAGCTCGATGCAACCCTTCCGCACCCGCCCAAGGGTGCGCTCGCTGGCGGCCCCAATGTCTGGCTCCAGGATGCCGTGGCGGCCGGAAAACGCGCCGGCTGCGCGCCGCAGCTTTGCTATGTCGACGACATCGAGAGCTGGTCGACCAACGAGATCACCATCAACTGGAACGCCGCCCTCGCCCAGTTCGCCGCCTTCCTGGCCGAGCAATGATCACGCGTTCAGCATGGGCCAGAGGGTCGAGGCAAGCGCCAGTCCCATTGTGATGTTGAACCATTTCAGCCGGACCGGATCCGCCAGGAATCCGCGCATCGCCGTGCCGAAACCGGCCCAGATGGACACGCTCGGGAAATTGACCAACGTGAAGGCCAGCGCCACCAAGAGGATCGAGAGCACGGGCGTGTGCGGATCGGTGTAGATCGCCATCGCCGTGACGGCCATCATCCACGCCTTGGGATTGACCCACTGGAAGGCCGCCGCCTCGACAGGGCGCATTGGCCGCGAACGCTCCTTCCCCCGCGCGTCAAGCGACCGCGAGAAAGCGATCCGCCAGGCAAGGTAGAGGAGATAGCCGCCGCCGGCCGCTTTCAGCACGACATGCAGCTGCGGATAGGCGGCCAGCAGCGCGCCCAACCCGAACCCCACCGCCAGAAGCAGCGAGGCAAAGCCGCCGGCGATGCCGAACATGTGCGGGACCGTGCGGCGGAACCCGAAATTCACACCGGAGGCCAGCAGCATGAAATTGTTCGGCCCCGGTGTCACCGACGAAACGAAGGAGAATACCAGCAGGGCGAGGAAAACATCGAGTGACATGCAATTCCAACGCTTGATGGGATAGAAACGCGGCGAAGCCCGCTCGGTTTCCCGCCGGCAAGCATCGCGGAAAACTCACATGCCCTGCGGCCCGCGGTTCATCGCCGCTACGCCCGTGCGGCAGACTTCCACCAGCCCGAGCGGCTTCATGATGGCGATGAACTGCTCGATCTTCGAGACACGCCCGGTGATCTCGAAGATGAAATGCTCCGTATTGGCGTCGATCACCTGGGCGCGGAAGGCGTCTGCCAGGCGCAGGGCCTCCACGCGATGGTCGCCCTTCCCGCTCACCTTCACCAGCGCCAGCTCGCGCTCCAGCGGACGCTCCTGCCCGCGCTCATGGGCGACGATCGTCAGGTCCACCACCCGGTGCACCGGCACCACGCGCTCGAGCTGGTGCTTGATCTGCTCTATGGTGTGGGGGGTTCCGCGGGTGACGATGGTGATGCGCGAAACGTGCCGCTCGTGCTCGGTCTCCGATACGGTGAGGCTGTCGATATTGTAGCCGCGGCCGGAAAACAGCCCGATGACGCGGGCGAGCACCCCCGGCTCGTTGTCGACGAGCACGGCGAGCGTGCGCTTTTCTTCCTGCTCGGTCTCGGCGGCGATGAAATACGCGGAGCCGGTGGGCTTCAACTGGGCGTTCATTCGCTTGTTCTCTATCCTTGCTACCGGAATGTAGTTCTACACAAGTGCCCGGCCCTCGGCATCGATGGCGTTCGCCACCGCCTCGTCCGTCGCCTCGTCGGGAAGCAGCATCTCGTTATGCGCCTTGCCGGACGGGATCATCGGGAAGCAGTTGGCGAGGTTGGCCACCCGGCAATCGAAGATCACCGGCGCGTCGGTCTCGATCATCTCGGTGATCGCATCGTCGAGATCGCCCGGCTTCTCGCAGCGTATGCCCTTGCAGCCATAGGCTTCCGCGAGCTTGACGAAATCCGGCAGCGCCTCCGTGTAGGAATGCGACAAACGGTTTCCGTGCAGCAGCTGCTGCCACTGGCGCACCATGCCCATATACTGATTGTTCAGGATGAAGATCTTGATCGGTGCGTTGTGCTGCACCGCCGCGCTCATCTCCTGCATCGTCATCAGCACGGAGGCATCGCCGGCGATGTCGATCACCAGTGCATCCGGATGGGCGACCTGCACGCCGAGCGCGGCCGGCAGGCCGTAACCCATCGTGCCGAGCCCGCCGGACGTCATCCACCGGTTGGGCTGTTCGAAGCCGAAGTGCTGCGCCGCCCACATCTGATGCTGGCCGACCTCGGTGGTGATATAGACGTCGCGATCCTTCGTCAGCGCGTAGAGGCGCTGGACGGCATATTGCGGCATGATAACGTGGTCGTTCGGCTTGTAGGCGAGCGAATTGCGTGCCCGCCACTTCTCGATCTGCGTCCACCAGGGCGAAAGCACTTTCTTGTCAGCCTTGGCGCTCGCCCGCCACAGGCGCACCAGATCCTCCAGGACGCGTCCCGCATCGCCGATGATGGGAACGTCGACATGCACGTTCTTGTTGATCGACGAGGGATCGATGTCGATATGGATCTTCTTCGACCCCGGCGAAAACGCGTCGATGCGCCCGGTGATGCGGTCGTCGAAGCGCGCGCCGATGCACAGCATCACGTCGCAGTCGTGCATGGCCATGTTGGCCTCGTAGGTGCCGTGCATGCCCAGCATGCCGAGCCAGTTCCTGCCCGACGCCGGATAGGCGCCGAGACCCATCAGGGTCGAGGTGATGGGAAAGCCCGTGAGGTCCACCAACTCGCGCAGGAACTGGCTGGCCTGCGGACCGGCGTTCACCACACCGCCGCCACTATAGATGACCGGCCGCTCGGCCTGGGCCATCAGCGCGATCGCGTGCTTGATCAGGTCCTGGTCGCCTTCCTCCCGCGGATGGTAGCTGGTGCGCGGTGCCGTCTGCGGCGACGTATATGTGCCCTTGGCGAACTGCACGTCCTTCGGGATGTCGACGACGACCGGCCCGGGCCGTCCCGTCTGGGCGACGTGAAAGGCCTCGTGCAGAACCGCCGCCAGCCGGTTGACGTCGCGCACCAGCCAGTTGTGCTTGGTGCAGGGGCGCGTAATCCCCACCGTGTCGCATTCCTGGAACGCATCGGAACCGATCAGCGTGGTCGGCACCTGGCCGGAAATGCACACCAACGGGATGGAATCCATGAGCGCATCCTGCAGCGCGGTGACCGCATTGGTCGCCCCCGGCCCGGAGGTGACCAGCATCACGCCCGCCTTGCCCGTTGAACGCGCATAGCCCTCGGCCGCGTGTCCCGCGCCCTGCTCGTGGCGCACCAGGATATGCTCGACATCCTCCTGCTGGAAAAGCTCGTCATAGATGGGAAGCACGGCCCCGCCCGGATAGCCGAAAATATGCTCGACGCCGTTATCCCTCAGCGCCTGCACCACGATCTCCGCGCCCGTCATTTCCTGCATGCCCAACTCCTGCCCTTCCGGCGCCGGCGCTTGTGCGTTCATCGCTTGCTGTCCCGTCTTTTCACATTCGCTTCGATCGGCCAATAAAAAAGGCTCCCGGAGGAGCCCTGTCTTCGCACATGAGTGGCTGTCGCCCGACGGCTACGCCGCCTTGCCCATGTGCGTTCCTACTACGAGAATACCTGTCGTCATCATGGCGCGGACAATAAGGCGCAACGGTGGAGAAAGTCAACGCATAAAGCGGCCCCTTCTGCATGATAACGGCCGCACGGGCCGAACGCCCGGCCACACCGGTCCGCCGCACCTGGCGGGCGCAACGAGTCCGGGCCGAATAGACTCCGGAATTTCGCCACCGCGGGAGCCGGATGAACCGGCCGTGCGGCCCTTTCAGAAACGATGGTGAGGGTAAGCCCTCCAAGCCTCCCACTCCTCACGTTCGCGAAGACAAGGAGTTCCAGGGGCCGCCACGACGAATAAAATTGACATTCGATCCCCGGAAGCCTCAAGGTTTGCTACCATATGTAATCTTTTGGGAGAAACGACATGGGTATCACGGACAGGTGGAAGGACTACAGGCCCCAGAAATCAGTTCTGGCTTGGACCGCCGTCGGAGCCAGCATCCTGACAATGGTTGTGGGCTTCACATGGGGTGGTTGGGTTACCGGCGGCACGGCGCGTTCAATGGCAGAAGAAGCGGCACAGGCACGACACGCCGAGCTTGCCGCCACGATCTGCGTTGAAAACTTCTCTTCACTAGGTGAGGCGCGTCTCGAACAGCAGGAACTGGTCGCGTTGAGCAGTTATCGCCAAAGGCAGTTCGTGGAGAACGCCGAGTGGGCGATGCTGCCCGGCGGCCAGAAAATAAGCCGTGATGCGGCAAGCCTTTGCGCCGAGCAAGTCGCGGCGATCGACCCCGAGGAACTGCCCGCTCCGATAACGGCGGAAACCGAACTGAACGCCATCGAACCGGATTCGGAAATCCAGTAACGCCGCCCCGACGGCATAGCCTTACCCGTCGCCTTTGGCGGCGGGTTCTGTTCGTCAGCCGGTCGGGTAGCAGGACGAAATTCCAAAAGCCATCGAACCCACCGGCCATCGTCACGGTAACGATGCTCGGGTTGATACGCGCAGTCGCCAACAACGGGTGCCGCACGAATTCTACGGAATGGGAATGGCTCCCCGGGCCGGATTCGAACCAGCGACCAACCGGTTAACAGCCGGTTGCTCTACCGCTGAGCTACCGGGGAATACCTGTGCTCTGGCAAGTGAACGTGCCTATAGCAAAGAGCTTTCGCATTTGCAAAGCGGCTTCTGCGAATTTTTTCGCCGATTTCAGTATGGCGCCTCGCATCCGCCAGTTCGTCACTCCATATGGGAAAGCGCGCCGCGTACCGCAAGGCGCGGCTTTAAGCAGCGCGGACCATGGACACGGACGCCGGAAAAGAGACGATGCAAAAACAAACCCCACGCCAAGACCACGACCGCGCGGCGCGGGACCGTCCGCATGTCAAGGTGGCCGGGCGCCGTATTCCCGTTCCCCGCTCGCGCCTCGCACGCCTCGGGATCGGTGGCGCGCTGGCCGTTCTCGGCCTCTTTGGCTTTCTGCCCGTACTCGGCTTCTGGATGGTGCCGGTGGGACTGCTCATCCTCTCCTACGACGTCGCAGCCGTGCGGCGCTTTCGCCGCCGGATCGAAGTGTGGTGGCATCGCAGGAAGGAAGGCCGGCGCGGCGGCCATGCCTGAGGAAGCGGCGGGCGGCGAGTCGCCGCCCCCCTCCACAGGCGTTACGTCAGCCTTTCAGCCTCGCGGCAATCCCGGCCAGACGCTTGCCCTGGAACCGCGCCCCTTCCAGTTCCTGATCCGAGGGAAAGCGCGAGCCGTCGCTGTTGGTGGTGGTGGTCATGCCGTAGGGCGCGCCGCCGCGCACCGTATCATTGCCCGTCTGGCCGTCATAGGCATAGGAGAGCGGCACGATGAGCATGCCGTGGTGCTGCAGGGCGTGCTGCATCGAGGTCAGCGCCATTTCCGCCCCGCCGTGCTGCGTGGCGGTGGAGGCCATCACGGTAGCGGGTTTGTCGATCAGCTTGCCCTCGGCCCAAAGCGGCCCCGTCTGGTCGAGGAAATTCTTCATCTGCGCGGCCATCATGCCGTAGCGGGTCGACAGGCCGAAGACGAAGCCGTCATAGTCGGCAAGCTCCAGCGGCTCGGCGATGGGCGCTTCCTGGTCGAGTTTATAGCCGGCCTGCTTCGCCACCTCTTCGGGCACCAACTCCGGCACGCGTTTGACCGTCACATCGGCACCAGCCTCCTTGGCACCCTCCGCCGCGGCCCTGGCCATCTGCTCCATGTGGCCCCAGCTCGAATAATAAAGAACCAGTATCTTCGTCATTGTGTCTTCCGCTCCTTGCCAATCATTGGGGCGATTGCTGCGCCATCCGAGATTTAGGGATCGTGCCGGAGGATGGAACACCCCTCTTTGCCGACACAGTGTTCACCCTTTCCCATCCATTGCCGCTGCGCGGCGATCCGGTTATCTGACGGGTCTCGCAACGGGGAAACACGCGATGAGCGAAATTGTTACGGCGGCGATGGTGGTGATCGGCGACGAGATCCTTTCAGGCCGCACCAAGGACAGGAATATCAGCCATCTCGCCGATATGCTGACGGCCGTCGGCATCGACCTCAAGGAAGTGCGTATCGTCGCCGACGACGAGGCGGCCATCGTCGAAGCCGTGAACACGCTGCGCGCGCGCAATACCTATGTCTTCACCACCGGCGGCATCGGCCCGACCCACGACGACATCACCGCCGACGCCGTTTCCGCCGCCTTCGGCGTGCCCTGCGACTATGAACCGAAGGCGCTGAAACTGCTCGAAGAGCACTTTGCCCGGCGCGGCATCGCCTTCACCGAGGCGCGCAAGCGCATGGCACGCATGCCGAAGGGCGCCGTCCACATCGCCAATCCCATCTCCGTCGCGCCGGGTTTCAACATCGGAAATGTCTATGTCATGGCCGGCGTGCCCGCCATCTTCCAGGCCATGCTCGACGCCGTGGTGCCGACGCTCAAGACGGGCGCCAAGCTGCTCTCGGTCGCCATTCCCTCCCCGCTTCCCGAAGGAACGATCGGTGGTCCGCTCGGAGAGATCCAGAAAGCGCACGCCGAAGCGATCATCGGCTCCTATCCGAAATACCAGGACGGCAGCTTCTGGACCGAGATCGTCATCCGGGCACGATCCGAAGATGTCCTGAAGGAGGCGAAGACGGCGGTCGAGGCGATGCTCGACGGCCTTTTGAAACGGAATTGAGCCTGTACCGTTGTACCACATCATTCCCGCGGCTCGCGGAAATGGTCGAGCTGTCTTATATTGCACAGTTCCGAGCGGAAAATCGGAATCCACCTTTCCCGGAGTTGCTCTGGCGGGCATAGACTCCCGCCCTTGCCGTTCAAGGAGGCTTCTATGACCTACCGCACATTGCTCGCGATCCTGCAGAGTGAGGCCGATGCGCCGCGCGTCCTCGATTTCGCCCTGCCCTTCGCCGCGCGACACGAAAGCCACTTGATCGGCCTCCACGCCGAGGCGCTGCCCGTCGCAATGATCACGCCCATGGGCGCTCCGGCGATGGATTTGACGCACGAGGCGCAAGGCGAGGCCGACAGCCGCCAGGCCGAGCTGCGCGCGCTCTTCGACGAGCGCGCCCAGACCGAAGGCGTCTCCGCCGAATGGCGCGGCTACGAGAACGTCTCCGGCGATTCCGCCGTCTCCGGCATCGAAAGCGCGCGCGCGGCCGATCTGGCCATCGCGCAGCAGAACGACCCGGATGCCGACGCCCGCATGGTCGCCGACGTCGAGGCGCTGATCTTTGAGAGCGGCCGGCCGGTCCTGCTTATCCCGTACACGTGGTCAGGACGCAGCGCCCCCTTCAAGAAGGTGATCCTGGCCTGGAACGGCAGCCGCGAGGCGGCCCGCGCCGTCTTCGACGCGCTGCCGCTGATGAAGGAGGCCGGCAATGTCGAGGTGCTGACCGTCGATCCGAGCGACACGCTGCAGCAGGACGCCGGCATGGCCGGCGCGGCGATCGCCGCCACGCTCGCCCGTCACGGCATCGACGTCACCGTGCGCACCGAGCAGTCGGCAGGACTCAGCCACGGCGACGTGATCGCCAACCGCCTCTCCGACACCGGCGCCGACCTTCTGATCATGGGCGCCTACGGCCGCTCGCGCGCCTCGGAGTTCATCTTCGGCGGCGTCACGCGAAGCATGCTGCAGTCGATGACCGCACCGGTCCTGATGTCGCGGTGATCAGCCGTCGTCTTCCGAGGCATCCTTTATGACGATGGAGAGCGGCGCGTCCACGATGCCGTTCTCGATGGCGCTGATGATTCCTTTTTCTTCCGCTTCCACAGGCGAAAGGACCAGCCTGTCATTCTCGCTGTAAAGGATCTTCTCTATCTCATCATCCGACAGGGACGTGCATTCCCTGTAGATGTCCGCCATGGAATCCTTGTACACGCCCAACAGTTGCTCCGCATTGATCAATTGGTCGGGCTGAATATACGCTCCACCGTCACTCCAAGTGCTGGGGGCATGCAGGTAAAGGATTCCCCTTTCCAACGATCGTCTCTCTTCGGCGCCGCAGAACATGAGGGTCGCTGACGAGGCGACCATGGACAAATTTACGGCAGTGACGGGTGTTCGGGAACTTTTGATCGCCCAATAGGCCATCTTCCCACTATCTATACTGCCACCCTCGCTGTTTATATAGAGATATATCGTCTTAAGATTCTTTGAGCCCGTGTTCAGCCCGTCGAGAACGCGCATCAGGTCGGATACGTTGCTCATCGTCATCTCAGCAAGAAAGTATATCTTCGCGACCTCGGCCGCTTCCGCCTCTTTCTCGTCATCGGGTGACGTGGCGAACACCTCGGCCTTCAATGGAAACGTGGACACCAGCATGAAGAACGAAAAAATGATCAATGGCGCGGAACGCATGCAAAGCTTTGTCATCAAAATTTCCCTAAAAAACATATTTCTAATATCAATTCCTACGCCCCTGATACGCAAATACGCCTAAATTGTGATCTCCTTCGGGGCTTCCAATGGCAACGATCGAGGCTGCAGATGGAGTATGATATCGATGAAATTGGCGGTGCCTGCCACTGCGGGACGGTGCGCTTTCGTGTCCGGCTGAAGGGCGGACTGCATACGGCCCGCCGCTGCACCTGCTCCTACTGCAGCATGCGCGGAGCCGTGGCTGTGACGGCCGAACGCGGCGGCATCGACATACTTGCCGGTGAGGACGCGCTCAGCCTTTATCAGTTCAATACGATGACGGCGAAACACTACTTCTGCTCGCGCTGCGGGATCTACACGCATCACCAGCGCCGCTCCGACCCGAATGAATACGGCGTCAATGTCGCCTGTCTCGAGGGGATAAGTCCGTTCGATTTCGACGAAGTGCCGGTCTCGGATGGCGTGAACCATCCCTCCGACAGGGCCAGACCTGCCGGCTCGGATACCGTCGGCGTGCTCCGTTTCATCCGCCACAAGTAAGGCCACGCCGGCCTTTACCGCTGCAGACGCTTGGAGCGTCTGCATACGCCCCTTGCGCCTTCGACCCGTTTCCGGCTAATTCCCCGCGCATTCCCGGCACGGCTGGCGTGCCCACGCGGAGTGTTGAGAGCATGGCCCTTCCAGACAAAGCCTTCCCCGTCTCGTGGGACCAGTTTCATCGTGATGCGCGGGCACTGGCCTGGCGCCTGGCGGGAGCCAACGGACAATGGAACGCGATCGTCTGCATCACCCGCGGCGGCCTCGTGCCGGCGGCGGTGATCGCCCGGGAACTCGGCATCCGCCTGATCGAGACCGTCTGCGTGGCCTCCTATCACGACTATACCGAGCAGGGCGAGTTGCAGGTGCTGAAGGAGATAACACCTGGCCTGCTCGAGAACGACGGTGAAGGGGTGCTGATCGTCGACGACCTTACGGACACCGGCAAGACGGCAGCGATCGTGCGGGCGATGATGCCCAGGGCACACTTCGCCACCGTCTACGCCAAGCCGAAGGGGCGGCCGCTGGTGGACACCTTCATCACGGAAGTCTCGCAGGACACCTGGATCTATTTCCCGTGGGACATGGGCTTTTCCTACCAGAAGCCTATTGCCGAGAACGAGCGCGGCTGAGCCGTGCCGGCCGCGGCCCTGCCCCGCTTATTTGCCTATTTTCCTGCGCAACCTATCTTCTCGGTACGAAGTTGAATGATGTGACGGTGATTCGTCGCATGGAACCTCGGACGGAGAAGGATGATCGCAAGCCACGCCACGCGCATGGGACTGATCGAGTGGCTACGCCGCCTCATCGGCGGCAATCCGCCCCGTGTGCAGGCGGCGGCCCTTCCCTGGCGGGTGAAGGGCGATCGCATAGAGGTCATGCTGGTCACCAGCCGTGGAACCGGCCGTTGGGTTCTGCCCAAGGGCTGGCCGGAGGGCAGAGAAAGCCTTTCTGCGACCGCGGCGCGAGAGGCGGTAGAAGAGGCCGGCGTGGAAGGTGACATCAGCGAGGAAGCGCTGGGCCGCTATCTTTACGGCAAGGCGACGGCGACGGGCCTGCTCTGGCGCTGCGAGGTCGCCGTCTTTCCGCTCAAGGTGGAACGCGAGGCCAAGAAATGGCCGGAGAAGAAGAAGCGCACCCGCCTGTGGGTGACTCGCGAAGCGGCCGCCGACATGGTGAAGGAGCCGGATCTGGCCGAACTCATCACCGCTTTCCACGGTAATCCACGGGAAATTGCCGCCTGAACGGCATGATCGACGCCGATCTTCGATCCGGCGCTTGTCTCTGCATGCTCCTTTTCCTACCCGATGGGCTGTCACATTGCGCGGCGGGCGACAGGTTGCCCGCGCGCGATCGGCGGGGGTTGCCATGAGCCGGATGAGCCTTTCCGGAAATGCGGGCGTGGACGGAACAAATCCGTCATTCGCCCCTTGCCGGAAGACAGCCCGTTGGAAGCGAAAGAGAATCTGAGCGAAGACCAGTAATGGCCGACACCACCAACCCCAGAAAACAGACCCTCGACAAGGATCTGGACAAGCTCGTCCATGTCGAGGAAGCGGCCAGTCTGTTGGCGCGTGGGCTGGTGGCGCCCGGCCTCGCACTTCTCTTTCTGGCACTGGCAGCCGTCTTTGCCTCGGTCTATGTGATCGGCGAGCCTCGCGCCATCATCATCATCGCCGCGGCGGCCATCGGCGCCTATATGGCCCTCAATATCGGCGCCAACGACGTGGCCAACAACGTCGGGCCGGCGGTCGGCTCGAGGGCCATGACGCTTGGCGGCGCCCTCGTCATCGCCGCCATTTTCGAAAGCGCCGGCGCCCTGATCGCCGGCGGCGACGTGGTGAATACCGTTTCCAAGGGCATCGTGGCGCCCGAGGCGGTGGCAAGCCCCAGCGTCTTCATCGGCGTCATGATGGCCGCGCTCATCTCCTCCGCCCTCTGGATCAATCTCGCCACGTGGATCGGCGCCCCCGTCTCGACGACCCACTCGGTCGTCGGCGGCGTCATGGGCGCGGGCATCGCGGCGGCGGGATTTTCAGCCGTCGACTGGACCGTGATGGCGCAGATCGCCGCGAGTTGGGTCGTCTCGCCGGTGATGGGCGGCGTGGTCGCCGCCCTGTTCCTCGCCGTCATCAAGACCTTCATCATCTATCAGGACGACAAGATCACCGCGGCGCGCCGCTGGCTGCCGCTGCTGATCGCCGTGATGGCCGGGGCCTTCGCCGCCTATCTTGCGACCAAGGGGCTGAAGAAGATCGTTCACGTCAGCGCCTTGGGGGTGACGGCCCTGGGCCTGGGCACCTTCGTCCTCATCTGGGTGCTTTCGCATTTCCACGTGCGCCGCCAGTCCGAAGGGATGGAGAACCGCAACCAGTCGCTCCGTGAGCTCTTCAACCTGCCGCTTGTCATTTCCGCCGCGCTCCTGTCCTTCGCCCACGGCGCCAACGATGTCGCCAACGCCGTCGGGCCGCTTGCCGCCATCGTCTTCACCGCCCAGGCGGACACCGTCACGGCCGAGGTGGCAATCCCCATCTGGGTCATGATCATCGGTGCGTTGGGCATTTCGATCGGCCTCGTCCTGTACGGCCCGAAGCTGATCCGCATGGTCGGCGAGCAGATCACCAAGCTCAACCCCATGCGCGCATTCTGCGTCGCGCTGGCCGCCGCCATTACGGTCATCATTGCCTCCTGGCTGGGCCTGCCCGTCAGTTCCACCCATACCGCCGTCGGCGCCGTCTTCGGTGTCGGCTTCTTCCGCGAGTGGTACACCGCGCGTTCGAAACGCCGCCGCGCCTACCTGGAACGCAAAGGCCTGCAGGTGAAGAACGAAGAGCGCGATGGAAACAGCAACACCACCGGTCCGTCCGGCGGAGAAAGCGGCGATGCCGGCATGTCGCGCGAGGAGATCGCCCGGCGCAAGCTGGTGCGCCGGGCCCATGTGCGCACCATCGTCGCCGCCTGGGTGACGACCGTGCCCGCCGCCGGCATTCTGGCGGCCGGGGTCTTCCTCCTGTTCGATGCAGTGCTTTAGCGGCTGCACCACGCGCACGGCTTCGTTCTTGCAGGAACAAACCGCGGCATAGTTCCGTTACCTCCGCGTTCGACGGATGCAACGTCCATCGGAATGCCTTTGCGCACCCGTGAAGGGGTGTCGGGGCGCAGGCATCCATTCAGGGAGGAAACCATGATCACGATTCCACGCCGTCACTTCCTCGTCGCTCTGGCAGGTACAGCCGGCGCCGCCACGTCGCTGCGCACCCTTGCACCGGGTATCGCGCGGGCACAGGAGCAGAACGCACAGGAACTGCCTGAGGCCGTCAGTTGGAAGGATCCTGGGGCCACCATCGTGCATTCGGACCTCACGGTGGAGACCGAGCGCGACGCGATCGGCACCAGCGGCATCACCTCCAAGGATGTGCTTTATCTGCGCAACAACCTTCCCTCGCCCGACGAGGTGGCCGTCGCCGATCGCGACGCCTGGGAGGTCTCGGTCGAAGGCGTGGCCGAGCCCCGCACCCTCACCGTCGGCGAACTGAAGCGCATGGGCGTGGAGACGGTCGCCACCGTGCTGCAATGCTCCGGCAACGGGCGCGGCTTCTTCGAGCACGAGACCAGCGGCTCGCAATGGCGCACCGGCGCGGCCGGCAACCTGTTGTGGAGCGGTGTGCCCGTGCGCAACGTGGTCGAGGCGCTCGGCGGACTGGAGGACGGTCGCAACTTCATGACCAGCACCGGCGGCGAATCCCTGCCCGAGGGCGTCGATCCGAAGGAGGTCGTGGTGGAGCGCTCGGTCCCGGTGGAGTACGCCATGGAGCACGCCATCCTGGCCTGGGAGATGAACGGCGAGCCGGTGCCACGCGCCCATGGCGGCCCGTTGCGCGTCATTGTCCCCGGCTATTACGGCATCAACAACGTGAAATACGTGCAGCGGGTTGCCTTCACCGATGATGAGAGCGACGCGGCCATCATGCGCACCGGCTACCGTGTCCGCCCGGTCGGGGTCGACGGTGCCCCGGACCAGCCCTCCATGTGGGAGATGAAGGTGAAGTCATGGGTGACCCGGCCGCTGGCCGACGTGGAGAACGGCACCGTGCTGATCGAGGGCGTGGCCTTCGGCGGCTATCACGCGCTGGACAAGGTCGAGGTATCGACCGACGACGGCGAAAGTTGGCAGGAGGCACGTCTGCTCGGACCGGACCTCGGCCGCTTCGCCTGGCGGCCCTTCGTCCTAGAGGCCGATCTGGAGCCCGGCACCTACACGGTCACCAGCCGCGCCACCAATTCGGAAGGCACCGTTCAGGAGGAAGTCACCGAGCCCAACCACCGCGGCTACGACTATAGCGGCTGGCGCCGCCTGGCGGTGGATGTGACGGTGGTCTGACCCGCGCCATGTCATGCCGTTCCGTCCTCATGCCCATTATCCTCGGCGCGTTCGCCGCCGCCCCGGCGGGCGCCTTCGCCGGGGATGATGCTCCGTCGGGAAAGGAACTCTTTTCCTCCGTCGAGCCGGCCTGCTCCGTCTGTCACGTGCTGCGGGACGCCGGCGCCGTGGGCCGCGTCGGCCCCAATCTCGATGAACTCCAGCCGACGCCCGAGCAGGTGCGCAAGGCCCTGCAAGACGGTCCGGGCGCCATGCCGGCCTATGGCGAACGGCTGAGCGAGGCGGAGATCGATGCGGTGGCCGAATATGTAGCGTCCGCGGCCGGAACATGACGGCCACCGGCCGGCGTTCTGCGCCTTTCCCCGCGCACAAGTGGGGATCTGCGCGTTCCCCGATATCCACACCGATGACACACAACATGTAGCGGTCACAAAACTTACAAGGAACGAGTGCTTGACGGGCGAAAGCGAGTCGCCTTTTAATGATCGCACGCGTTCCGTTGCGGGCGCGGTTGAAAAGTTCAGCAGTCTGTCAGTTTCCAATCGGGTATGTGTATCTGTTCGTCCGCCTGTTGTCGCCGCAGGGGGATGGAGACGGTTTTGCGTTTGAGAAGGCGATGGGGGCGCTGGGTATCAGGGCTGGTTTTAGCAAGCTGTTAATACTATATTTAGTGTTTGCTGAGAAAACCGGCACCAGATAATGTGAACTTCTCCGTTTGGAGAACCATCACAGGAAGCGTCGGAATGGACTGGCCGGTTTCCCCGGCACGTGCGGCCAGGCGGTGACGCCGCGGCGGTCACGGGCACGGGGAATCAGGAACGATTACCGCCGCGATACGAGGTGCGGCGGGCTGCTGTGGATTGGCCGTCCAGACGGGGAAAATGCGGCGAGCATGTCACCGCGAAGGACGCTATATTTAGGGATCGAACAGAGGGACGAAGATGCGCATCGAACGCCGGTTCACCAAAGAAGGCCAGTCTCCGTACGCGGAGATCGCGTTCCGCAAGGCCTTGAGCGAGATCAAGAACCCGGACGGCTCGACCGTCTTCCGGCTCGACAACATCGACGTGCCGGCCCAGTTCTCGCAGGTCGCGAGCGACATTCTCGCCCAGAAATATTTCCGCAAGGCCGGCGTGCCGGCGCGCCTGAAAAAGGTTGAGGAGAATTCGGTCCCCTCCTTCCTGTGGCGCTCGGTGGCTGACCAGGAGGCGCTGAAGGAACTTCCCGAGGAGGAGCGCTACGGCTCCGAGACGGACGCCCGCCAGGTCTTCACCCGGCTGGCCGGCACCTGGACCTACTGGGGCTGGAAGGGCGGCTATTTCGATTCCGAGGAAGACGCCCGCGCCTTCATGGACGAGCTTTGCTACATGCTCGCCACCCAGCGCGTCGCCCCCAACTCCCCGCAATGGTTCAACACCGGGCTGCATTGGGCCTACGGCATCGACGGTCCCGGCCAGGGCCACTACTATGTCGACCCCTTCACGGGAAAGCTGACGAAGTCCAAGTCGGCCTACGAGCACCCGCAGCCGCATGCCTGCTTCATCCAGTCCGTTGGCGACGACCTCGTCAACGAGGGCGGTATCATGGATCTCTGGGTGCGCGAGGCGCGCCTCTTCAAATACGGCTCCGGCACCGGCTCAAACTTTTCTCACCTGCGCGGCGAAGGCGAGAGGCTGTCGGGTGGCGGCAAGTCCTCCGGTCTCATGTCCTTCCTCAAGATCGGCGATCGGGCGGCCGGCGCCATCAAGTCCGGCGGCACGACGCGGCGGGCGGCCAAGATGGTCGTCGTCGACATCGACCATCCCGATATCGAGGACTATATCGACTGGAAGGTGAAAGAGGAGGAGAAGGTCGCCTCACTCGTCACCGGCTCCAAGATCGTCAAGAAGCACCTCGAAGCCATCATGAAGGCCTGCGTCAACTGCCAGGCCGACAATGACGACTGCTTCGATCCCAAGAAGAACCCGGCCTTGAAGCGCGAGGTCAAGGCGGCCAAGAAGAACGCCGTACCGGAAAACTACATCAAGCGCGTCATCCAGTTCGCGCGCCAGGGCTACACGGACATCGCCTTCAAGACCTACGACACGGACTGGGATTCGGAAGCCTATCTCACCGTCTCCGGCCAGAACTCCAACAATTCCGTCTCGCTCAAGGACGACTTCCTGCGCGCCGTCGAGAACGATGGCGACTGGACGCTGATCAACCGCATCGACGGCAGGCCGGCGAAGACGCTGAAGGCTCGCGATCTTTGGGAGAAGATCGGCTACGCCGCCTGGGCGTCAGCCGATCCGGGCCTCCACTTCAACACCACCATGAACGACTGGCACACCGCGCCGGCGGCCGGCCCCATCCGCGCGTCGAACCCGTGCTCGGAATACATGTTCCTGGACGACACGGCCTGCAACCTCGCCTCCATCAACCTGCTGCAATACCGCGGCAAGGACGGCAAGATCGACATCGCGGCCTACGAGCACACGGTTCGCCTTTGGACCATCGTGCTGGAGGTCTCCGTGATGATGGCCCAGTTCCCGTCCAGGGAGATCGCCCAGCTTTCCTACCAGTACCGCACGCTCGGCCTCGGCTACGCCAATATCGGCGGTCTCTTGATGACCTCCGGCATTCCCTACGATTCCGATGAGGGCCGCGCCATCTGCGGCGCGCTGACCGCCATCATGACGGGCGTCGCCTACGCCACCTCCGCCGAGATGGCCGGCCAGCTCGGCCCCTTCCCGGACTATGAGCGCAATGCCGAACACATGCTGCGCGTCATCCGCAACCACCGCCGCGCCGCCCATGGGGAAGCGCAAGGCTACGAGGCGCTCGCCGTCAATCCCGTCCCCCTCAAGGCCGCCGAATGCCCGGACGCCGACCTCGTGGAGCACGCCAAGGCCGCCTGGGACCGCGCGCTGGCGCTCGGCGAGAAGCACGGCTACCGCAACGCCCAGGCGACCGTGATCGCCCCCACCGGCACGATCGGCCTCGTCATGGATTGCGACACGACCGGCATCGAGCCCGACTTCGCGCTGGTGAAGTTCAAGAAGCTCGCCGGCGGCGGCTATTTCAAGATCATCAACCGCGCCGTGCCCGAGGCGCTGCGCACCCTCGGCTATTCCGAAGCCCAGATCGCCGAGATCGAGGCCTATGCCGTCGGCCACGGCAATCTGAACCAGGCACCGGGCATCAACCCCTCGACCCTGAAGGCCAAGGGCTTCACCGACGAGAAGATCGCCGCGCTCAACGAGGCGCTCAAATCCGCCTTCGACATCAAGTTCGCGCTCAACCAGTGGACGCTGGGCGCTGACTGGCTGAAGGAGACCTTCGGCTTTGCCCAGGAGCAGCTCGACGACTTCTCCTTCGAGCTCCTGCCGGCGCTCGGCTTCTCGAAAAAGGAGATCGAGGCCGCCAACATCCACATCTGCGGCGCCATGACGCTCGAGGGCGCGCCGCACCTGAAGGCCGAGCACCTGCCCGTCTTCGACTGCGCCAGCCCCTGCGGTAAGGTCGGCAAGCGCTATCTGTCGGTCGAAAGCCACATCCGCATGATGGCTGCCGCCCAGCCTTTCATCTCGGGCGCCATCTCCAAGACCATCAACATGCCCAACGACGCGACGGTGGACGACTGCAAACAAGCCTACATGCTGTCGTGGAAGCTGGCGCTGAAGGCCAATGCGCTCTACCGCGACGGCTCAAAGCTCTCCCAGCCCCTCAACGCCTCGCTGCTCTCCGACGACGACGAGGAGGCCGACGATCTCGTGGAGGAGCTGGTGGCAAGCCCCGCCGCCGCCCAGGCCACGCAGGTCACCGAAAAGATCGTCGAGCGCGTGGTCGAGCGCCTCTACCGCGACCGCGAGAAGCTGCCCAACCGCCGCAAGGGCTATACCCAGAAGGCCGTGGTCGGCGGCCACAAGGTTTACTTGCGCACCGGCGAGTTCGACGACGGCCGCCTCGGCGAGATCTTCATCGACATGCACAAGGAAGGCGCAGCCTTCCGCGCCATGATGAACAATTTCGCCATCGCCATCTCGCTCGGCCTGCAATACGGCGTGCCGCTCGAAGAATATGTGGAGGCCTTCACCTTCACCAAGTTCGAGCCGGCCGGCATGGTGCAGGGCAACGACGCCATCAAGAACGCCACCTCGATCCTCGACTATGTCTTCCGCGAGTTGGCGGTCTCCTATCTCGGCCGCTCCGACCTCGCCCATGTCGATACGTCCGACTTCGACAAGACCGCGCTCGGCCGCGGCATCAACGAAGGCAAGGCCCTTCCCTTCTCCAAGGGCCTAACCCGCGGCGCCACCCCCTTCAAGCTGGTCTCCGGCAAGTCGGAGCCGAAGGGCGAGGCCAAGGGCGGCGCAGACACCCCTGCCCGCTCCGCCCCCACCGCGAAATCAGGCTCCAACGTCCACACCATCTCCTCCTCCGGCGGCACGGTGACGGCGCTGAAGCCCGCCTATGCCGGCCTCCAGGAAGAAGCCACCGCCTTCCGCCGCGACTACGAGGAGCGCGCCAAGGAACTGGCCGAGGAGGCCCTCGAAGACGAAGGCATGAACGCCCTCTTCTCCGACACGGCGGCCGAGGAAGCGGCGGAGGCCAAGAAGGTCGAAAGCCACCGCCGGGCCCAAGCCATCGCGCAAGGGTATACGGGCAACATGTGCTCGGAGTGCCAGAACTTCACGATGGTGCGGAATGGGACCTGCGAGAAGTGCGATACGTGCGGGGCGACGAGCGGGTGTAGTTGAGAAGCATCCGCGAGCGAGTAGTAGCAGCAACCGAAACGAATCACGCTCGGCCCAGTCGAAGATTGGGCCGACTGATTCGAGGAAAACGGCTACGGCAACCGCCTCAGCCAGCTAGATAAAGCGCGGCTTTCCTGTGCAAATGATGTGGAGAACACATTATCCACAGCAAACGACTAAAATGCGCTTGCAGTGCAATCGATACCAGATATGGTATCCAGTCCTTGACTTCTACCTGTATATTGGCGTCAACGGACTTTGAATAGTGATGCTACGATTCTCTGTTCAGGTCAAGTTCGGCTGTGGATAAGGGGTACTACGAGATAAGGGATGGACTCAAACGGACTGTTGGGGAAGCATCAAAAACGAAAGGCGGCATAACCCATTTGGGATCACACCGCCCTTCTGTGAACAGCCAAGGTGGACCCGCCGCCCTTGCCGCTCACTCGCTCGCTAAAGCGTGGGCATGCTGTTCTCATGATCAACGGATGTCAAGCGCGACCAAAAGGCGCTGCGCATCAAGTGATGCGGGAGAAAGGAGAACAGGCCCCATGGCACGCTACTACGTAAACAAGAACGCGCAGTCAAATGGTGACCATGAAGTGCATACCACTGGTTGCAGCTTCATGCCTCAGCCGGAAAACCGAATCTATCTTGGTGACTTCACCTCCTGCCGTCCAGCAGTAAGTGAAGCAAAAAAGCACCGTGATCAGGTCAACGGCTGCTACTACTGCAGCTACAGCTGTCACACCCAGTAGGGGTGCGCGACATCCTCACAAGCGCCAAAGCCGACCCGAAGGGTTGGCTTTGGCCATGGCAATTGAGGCCAAAGGCCATATTTCTGCGTCGAAGTGCCTGAGGCTCGACTAGAATTAGGACCCCCATGGCTAACAACATTCACATCTCATACGACCTCTACAAGCCCGGACAGAACTACGAGAACGTGATCGCCAAGATCAAGACTCTTGGTGGCTGGGCGAAAATTCACAAATCATTTTGGTATCTGGACACCCCTCTTTCCGCCGAAGAGGTCGCTAGAGCGGTTTGGTACGTGATGGACCAGAATGACAGCCTCTATGTCGTGGACGTCACAAACAACATGGCGCACTGGTACAATATCAGCCCAGAGGCTTCCCAGTACATTCAGCAACACTGGTACTCAAAAGCGGCTTAGGATGAAGTTGAGAGGCATCGCTCCTACTTAAGAGCCCTTCCTCCTCACCTTCGTCATCCCAGGGTGGTGCCGAAGGCGCAGACCTGGGATCCATGCCGTTCCCTCTCCGCTCACGCCCGACGCTTCCGGCACTGGATGCCCGATGCCGGAAAGCCCGCACCCGTCGCCGCCTTCCTCGCATGACAGGACGCGCTACCCCGCCGCCACGCGGATAGAGGCGTTCAGGCGCCAGTAGTAATAGATCACCGGGAGCGTCACGACCGGAAGGATATACGGATAACCGGACAAGTCCGTTCCGGGAAAGAAGAACGAAGCGACGACGTAGTATCCGATGAGGAGAAGGCAAATCAAAAATGTCTGGATGCCGACCGGAAAACCGATACAGACCATCCTTTCGATAAACTCCCTGTCGTCTCCGCGCCTGTTCGTGCTGTAGCAGACCAATACGCCAGCCAGTTGCACGACAATGTAAAAGATGTCGAGAACCAGGTCCCATCGGCTGGCACCCTCCTCTTCCGCCCCCGCGGTGAAGGAGGATGAGAACAACGCGATCGTGACCGTTGTGAAAATTAAATAGTACAGCAGCCTCTCCCTCGAGGAGACGGCACCATTCCTGAAACGCTGGGCGAGTTCCCGGTCTCTGACAAAATTCATGCGTGCTTCCAATCTTTTTCAATATTTCAGCCGATCCCCCCGAAAGGCGCGGGTCCGACGTCATGTTCAAAACAAAAAATATATACCCGCACCGCCGCAAATGCGGGTGAGCGGCGCGGAATGCGCCCGGTAGTGCGCAATGGTGGCAAAAAAGCGAACCGGCCACGCCGGAAACCGATGGCGGCCTCAAATCCCCGCGGCAAAGGCGCGCGCGCCGGGCGCGCGCCTCACCCGGCGACGTGCGCGAGCCAGCGCCGCCACTCCGCCTCGTCGCCGTAAAAGACGTTGAGGTCGATGCGCCCGTCCACGCCGCCGCTCAAGCCCGAGCCCGAATATTGCCAAAACACCCAGTCGCGGCCGGGATAGACCTTGGAGGGGTGCTCGGCGACCGCGCGCAGCCAGAACGGATGGTTCGGGAAGGCGCCTTTCAGCACGTGGTCGTAGAAGTCCGGCGTGGTGTAGATGATGGGCCGCTGTCCGTAGTGCCGCTCGAGCCGCTCCACGAAGACCGCGATTTTCTCCAGGATCTCGGCGCGCGACGGGCGCCATTTGCAGCTCGACTGGTGGTTCCATTCAAGGTCCAGCACCGGCGGCAGCGCACCCTTCTCCTTCGGGACGTTGCGGATGAACCATTTCGCCTGGTCGGACGCCTTCCGGCACCAATAGAAGAAATGATACGCCCCGCGCATGATGCCGGCACGGTGCGCGCCCTCCCAGTTTTTCCTGAACATCGGGTCGAGATGGTCGATGCCGTCGGTCGCCTTGATGAAGGCGAAGTTGGCCCCGTGGGCGCGCAGGCTCGGCCAGTCGATTTCGCCCTGCCAGCGCGAGACGTCGACACCGTGAACGGCGTGGTGCTTGGGCGTCACGCGCCCGAAGTCGATGGGGTGGGCATCGTCGAAGCGGGCGGGAACGACGCGCACGGACGACGCGGCGTTCGAGCGCAGCTGCGGCTTCGGCGGGTTGGCGAAGGCCACCTGCTCGAAGGCCGCCGCCTTCACGTGGTCTGGTTCGGCGATGGCGGTCATGCCGGCCGCGGTGTCGGCCGTCTCGCCACTTCCGCCCGGAACGGCGGCATCGGGCCTGACGATGGAGGCCGTCGTCTCCGCCGACGGTTTCGTGACCTTCAGCGCCGAATCGATGTCGGTGTTGCCCGAACAGGCGGCAAGCCCGAGGCAGGCGGCAAAGAATGTGACCAACAAAGAACTGCGCATGCGACCTGCACCCCCCGGTCCAAAGCGAGGCACGGCACCTCGCATGTGGGCGAGCCTGCAGCGTTAGCGCAAAGTTGCCAATAAAGTTTGAATCGTCGCGTTAACCGGTTTTTCGGAGAGAACACCCGCCCGTCAGCCGCCGCCGTCGGGCTCGACGCCCTGCCGGCGAAGGGCGTCCACGAGACTTGCAGGCTCGAGCGGCTTGCCAAGGATCGGATAGCCGGTCCATTCCACCGGTATGTCGCTGCGTGAACGCGCGGTGGAAAAGACGATGGGGATTTGCCTGGTGCGCAGTTCCTCGGCCAGCGGAAACACCACTTCACGGCCGAGGTTCACGTCCAGAAAGGCAAGGCCGATCACGTGGTCGCGCAGAACATCCCTGCCCTGCTCCACGCTGTGGGCGACATGGATATCCCAGAAGCCCAGCTGCTGAAACTTGTCCTCGACATCCAGCGCGATAAGAAATTCGTCCTCGACGACGAGCACGCCGACCCGGCGCTGCAATCCTCCCATATCGTTCCCCTGCCACGAGCGTGGTCCCACCTGTTCGTGTCCCTCGCTGGGCCAACCAGCATAAGGAGCGGAGGTTCCATAGGATGCTGCATGATTGCGCTCTTCATTGCGGGCGGAACGCGGCCGTCGGCCGGCAACGCGGGGCCCGCTCCCAGTCGTGCGTTTCCCGTCGTCGACCTCAGCGCGCCGGATGGGTTTCCGCTCGCAGTCTGGCGAAGCTCATCGCTACATGGGAGCGACGGATATGCCCGATGATCCTCAGATCGCCCGCCTCGATGGCCGCCACCGTATCGGCCATCTCGCGCTGGAAGATGCTGATCTCGTTTCGCAGCATGTTCTCGTACTGCGCGAGCCGCGAAGCGGTTTTCAGCCAGACGCGGGTCGTCTGGTAGTAGAGCCGCTCGGAAATCTCCTTGAGCGGCTCGTTGGCCGTCAGCGTCATCAGGAGATGGAAGAACTCCATATTCAGCCTGGCGAACTCGCGCGCGTCGGGCTTGTCCGCCAGCTCCCGCCCGCGTTCGACGAGGCGGCGAAAGGCCGCCAGCCTTTCCGGGTCCGGCGCGACCGGGGCCAGCTTGCCGATCAGTTCGGCCAGTTCGACACGCAGTTGATAGACCTGCTGCAAGTCGTCGATACTGAAATCCGTGACGATCGTGCCGACGCCGTGGACGGATCTGACAAGGCCCTCGTCCTCAAGCCGCGCCAGGACGCGGCGGATGGGCGTACGGCTGGTGCTGAACTCGGCGGCGAGATCCTCTTCGCGCAACCGCCGCCCCGGCGGGTAGTCCAGGAGACAGATGCGGCGGCGCAATATCCGGTAGATTTTCTCGAAGCGGACACGCGCCTCGCTGCCGCCCGCCTTTCCCATCTCCGCTCACACCAGTTTCGCCGTGAGCCGCTCGAGCATGCCGAGGCAGGCGGAGAGCTGCTCGACGGCAACGAACTCGTCGGGCTTATGTGCCTGGGCGATCGAACCTGGGCCGCAGATGACGGCGGAAACACCCGCGCTCTGGAAGAGGCCCGCCTCGGTGCCGAAGGCCACCACCTCCGCCTCGGTGAGGCCGGTCAGTTCGGAAACAATGCGCCGGGCTTCCGATCGGGGCGCCGGCTCCAGTCCCTCCACCTCGCCGACCACATGGGTGACGATGTCCGCCTCGCGCGAGATCGCCTGCATGGCCGGGCGCAGCACCGCGTCGATATAGGCCTGGACGTTGTCCTTGACGAAAGCCGCGTCGGCCTCCTGCACGGGGCGCATCTCCCATTCCACGGCGCAATGGCCGGGAATGACGTTGCGGGCCGCGCCCCCTTGCATGAGGCCGACCTGCAATGTCGTCCAGGGCGGCCGGAAAGGGCTTTCCGCCGGTGCGCGAGCCTTGAGATCCTCCGCCAGCGCCATCAGGCGCGAAACGTAGCGCACGGCATATTCCACCGCATTGACGCCGCGGTCGGGGTCGGAGCCGTGGCCCTCGAGGCCGCGGAATTCGGTCGTATACTCGTAGCAGCCCTTGTGCCCCTCGATGATGCGCATCAGGGTCGGCTCGCCGATAATGGCCGCCGCGGGGTGGATCTGCGCGCGCTTCAGATCCTCCATCAGCGCCCGCGCGCCGAAGCAGCCCACCTCCTCATCATAGGTGAAGGCGAAATGCAGGGGCCGCTTGAGCGTCCTTTCGGCGAAGACGGGCGCCATGGCGAGGCAGCAGGCGATGAAGCCCTTCATGTCGCATGTGCCGCGCCCGTAGAGTCGCCCGTCCGCCTCGCGCAGGCGAAAGGGGTCGCCCGTCCAGTCCTGCCCTTCCACGGGCACGACGTCGGTGTGTCCCGAAAGGACGATGCCGCCGTCGCCCTCCGGCCCGAGGGTGGCGAAAAGATTGGCCTTGGTGCCGCTTTCGTCATGGTGGATCGAAAGCCGCGCGCCGGCCTCGCTCAGGATCTCGCCGGCATAGGCGATGAGCCCCAGATTGCTGTCGGCCGAAACGGTCGGGAACGCCACCAGATCGGCAAGAATATCTCTCGTTCGTGCGATATCGGCCATGCGTCGGTCCTGCATTCCAGCGCGGGGGGCGCCGGCGGTGCGGGGTCGGACGAAACCCGCCGCACCGCCGAAGGCGCGCTCCGCGACATTGATCATGAAACGCCGACGGCGTCTATTCCTTCACGATAAGCTCGCGCGGCCGCTTGCAAAGGGTCTCCGCCGGGCCTTCCTCCCTGATGAGGATGGTCTCCGTGATCTCCAGACCCCAGTCGGCCATCCACAGCCCCGGCATGAAGTGGAACGTCATGCCCGGTTCCAGGATAGTCTCATCCTCGCGGCGGAAGGAGATGGTGCGCTCGCCCCAGTCCGGCGGATAGGAGATACCGATGGAATAACCGCAGCGCCCGTCGCGCTTGATGCCGGCCTTTTCCAGCGCGCCGTAGAGCGCTTCGGCGACCTGGCCGGCGCGATTGCCGGCACGGGCGATGTCGAGGCCGGCCTCGATCCCCTCCACCAGTGCCTTTTCCGCCTCAAGCATGTATTGCGGGGGCGTGCCGAGGAAGACGGTGCGGCAGAAGGGCGTGTGGTAACGGCGGTAACAGCCGGCGATCTCGAAGAACGTCGCGTGCCCCTGCTCGAAGCGACGCCCGTCCCAGGTCAGGTGCGGGGCGGCGGCGTCCGAACCGGTGGGCAGAAGCGGCACGATCGCCGGATACTCGCCCCAGTCGTCGTCGACGCCGCGGATGGCGTCGGCATAGATCTCGGCCACCAGGTCGTTCTTCTTCATGCCCGGCTCGATGCGCTCGACGATGCCGTCGATCATCTTTTCGGAAATGCGCGCCGCGCGGCGCATGAAGACCAGTTCCTCGTCCGACTTGACGGCGCGCTGCCAGTTCACCAGCCCGGTGGCGTCGACGAATTTGGCGTCCGGGAGCTCTTCCTTGAGGACCAGATACGCCTTCGCGGAGAAATAATAGTTCTCCAGTTCCACGCCGATGCGCTGATTGCCGTAGCCGTGGGCGCGGATGATCTCCGCAAGGTGCTGCATGGGATGCAGCGAATTGGCCTGTACATAGTGATCGGGATAGCGCAGCACCCGCTCGTCATCCATGTAGCAGGTGCGTACGGCGCCATTGCCGTCCATCGACCGCCCCCACCAGATCGGGTCGCTCTCCTTGAAGACCAGGACGCCCTGATGGACATAGAAGGACCAGCCGTCATAGCCGGTCAGCCAGGCCATGTTGGACGGATCCTCGACGAACAGGATATCGATTCCCTTGGCTTCCATCGCCTGACGCGTCTTGTCGAGGCGGGTGGCATATTCCTGAAGGGAGAAAGGCAGGACGGATGCGGGCATGAGACCTCCGGAACCACGCAAGGCTTCCCGGCATTCCGACGCGTCCCACGCGCCATTGCTGCCGGGCGGTGCTAACCGTTTCTGTTTGAAATAATTGGGAACTCTGTTGAACCTTCCGCGTTGTCGAAGGCCCGTTGACAAGCGCTCGACACGCGTGATGATGTATACAACAGGCTGTGTCGGCCAGCAATTTCATTTTTCACGAAAACGCAGGGGAGACACCATGAGACGGACTGTTCTGAAGGGAATGGTGGCGCTGGGTGCCGTGGCGGCGTCACTGGGTACGTTCGCCACCGCCGCTTCCGCGCAGGACACGCTGGAGAGTGCGCGCGAGCAGGGCTATATCCGCGTCGGATTCGCCAACGAGGCGCCTTATGGCTTCGCCACGCCCGCCGGTGAATTGACCGGTGAATCCCCGGAGGTCGCGAAGGAAATCCTTTCCCGCATGGGCATAGATGAAGTCGACGGCGTGCTCACCGAGTTCGGCTCGCTGATTCCCGGCCTCCAGGCGGGCCGCTTCGACATCATCGCCGCCGGCATGTTCATCACGCCGGAGCGCTGCGAGCAGGTCGCCTTTTCCGAACCGTCCTACGGCATCGGGCAGGCGCTCCTCGTCGCCGAGGGCAATCCCGAAAACATCACCGACTACGGCTCCATCGCCGAAAACGGCGACCTGACCCTTGCCGTCATGGCCGGTGCCGTGGAGGCCGGCTATGCAGAGACGGCGGGAATTCCGGAGGACCAACTCGTGGTTCTGCCCGACCAGGCCAGCCTGGTGAGCGCCGTGCGGGCCGGTCGCGCCGATGCGGCCGCGCTGACCGCCCTGTCCATCCAGCGCATGGCGGAAAACAACGAGGGCGTGGAATCCACCGAGCCCTTCGCCGAGGTCGCTGGCGAATCCGTGATGGGCCACGGCGGCTTTGCCTTCCGCAAGGAGGACGAAGCGCTTCTGGAGGAGTTCAACAGCCACCTGACGGACTTCATCGGCACCGAGGAGCATATCGAGCTCGTGTCGCAGTTCGGCTTCGGCGAAGGCTATCTGCCGACGCAGACGACCGAGGAACTCTGCTCGAGCGACGGATAAGGCCGGCGAAAGAGAACGGCGGCACCGGTTTCGGCCGGGCCGCCTCGAATCGAGGCTCCCGCAGAAGCGGTGGGGAAAGGACCGCGCCGATCAAGCGGTTGTAATCGGGGGATGTGAGGGTTCGCGATGCAACTTCGCCAGCTCGCGGTTTGCGCAATCGTCTTCTTCACCGCGGGCCTGGCGGTCTCCAGCTTCGCAGGCTTCCGAGAATTCATCCCCGGCCTCCTGCAGGGCGCCTGGGTCACAATCCAGATCACCGTCGGCGGATCGCTGCTCGCCGTCGTCATGGCGCTGATCGGCGCGATGGCCAAAATGTACGGTCTCGGCCCGATCCGCTGGCTGGCCGTCGCTTACATCGAGATCTTCCGCGGCACCTCGGCGCTGGTCCAGCTTTTCTGGCTTTTCTTCGTGCTGCCCCATTTCGGCGTCGTGCTCGATCCTATGACCGTGGCCATCGCCGCCCTGGGGCTCAATGTGGGCGCCTACGGGGCCGAAGTGGTGCGCGGCGCGGTGAATTCCGTACCCCGCGGCCAGTGGGAAGCGTCCGTCGCCCTTAACATGCCGCGGGCACTGGCGTTGCGCCGGATCATCCTGCCGCAGGCTTTCGTGGCGATGATCCCGCCGTGGGGCAATCTCTTCATCGAGCTCCTGAAGGCGACGGCACTCGTCTCGCTCATCACGATTTCCGACCTCACCTTCAAAGCACAACAGATGAACCAGATCACGTTCCGCACGGTCGAGATCTTCACAATCGTTTTGGTCATGTATCTGGCGATCTCCATCGTCATCACCGTCGGCACGCGCACGCTCGAGACAATCGCTGCACGCGGCATCGCGCGGGGGAGATGAGCGATGTGGGATTGGAGCTACGTCTGGGAGATAATGCCGGCGCTGCTGCGCGCTTCACTGGTCACCATACAGGCGACGGTACTGGGTTTCATCCTGGCCGCCGTTCTCGGCCTGGTGCTTGCCATCCTGCGCATGTCGAAGACGGCGTGGATCTCCGTTCTCACCGCGGGTTTCATCGAATTCATCCGCTCCACACCGGTGCTGATCCAGATCTTCTTCATCTATTTCGTCTTTCCCGAATTCGGCATCGTCCTGCCAGCCATGGTCGCCGGAGTGATCGCGCTCGGCCTGCACTACGGCTCCTACTGCTCGGAGGTTTACCGCGCCGGGCTCGAAAACATACCCAGCGGACAATGGGAGGCCTCCATCGCGCTCAATCTGAGCCCCTACATCACCTTCCGCGACATCATCATCCCGCAGGCGATTCCGCCCGTGGTGCCGGCGCTCGGCAACTATCTGGTGGCCCTTTTCAAGGAGACGCCGCTGCTTTCGGCCATCGCGGTGCTGGAACTCATGCAGACGGCCAAGATCCTGGGGTCCGAAAGCTTCCGCTATGTCGAGCCGATCACGATCGTCGGGGCGTTCTTCCTGGTCATGAGCCTGGTCGCGGCGGCATTGATCCGCCGGGTGGAGGCCTATCTCAACCGCACCCTGCGCAATCCCGGAGGCGCGCGATGACGACTCCCATGGTCAAGTTCGACAATGTGACCAAGCGCTACGGCTCCCTGACCGTGCTCGACTCGCTCAATCTGGAAATCGCCCCCAACGAGAAGGTGGCCATCATCGGCCCATCCGGCTCCGGCAAGACGACGGTGCTGCGCATGCTGATGACGCTGGAACGCATCAACGAGGGCGTCATCTATGTCGACGGCGAGCCGATGACGCACATGCAGAAGAACGGAAAGCTGGTGCCGGCCGACGAGCGCTATCTGCGACGCGTGCGCGGCAACATCGGCATGGTCTTCCAGCACTTCAACCTTTTCCCGCACATGTCGGCGCTCAAGAACTGCATGGAAGCGCCGGTCCATGTGCTGGGCCTTTCCAGGAAGGAGGCGGCGGAACGGGCCACGGAACTCCTCGACATGGTGGGGCTCGGCGACAAGAGAGATCAGTATCCGAGCCAGCTTTCCGGCGGCCAGCAGCAGCGCGTGGCCATCGCCCGCGCGCTTGCCATGCGGCCCAAGGTGATGCTCTTCGACGAGGTGACCTCCGCACTCGATCCGGAACTCGTCGGCGAGGTACTCAACGTCATCCGCAAGCTCGGCACCGAGCACAGCCTGACCATGCTTATGGTCACCCACCAGATGGGCTTCGCCAGGGAGTTCGCCGACCGCGTCTGCTTCTTCTATGGCGGCAGGATCGCCGAATCCGGCAAGCCCGACGAGATCTTCAACGAGCCCAAGGAAGAGCGCACGCGCCAGTTCCTGAGCGCCGTTCTGGAGGCAAGCTAGTGGTAACGACGCTTTCGCTGGCCGATATCCTGGCGGCGCGCCGGCGGATTGCCGGCACCGCCACGCTGGACACGCCGCTCGTCCCCTCCCCTTTCCTCGCCCGGATCGCCGGCCACGACGTGCTGCTCAAGCTGGAAATCGCCCAGGCCACCGGCGCCTTCAAGCTGCGCGGTGCGGCCAACGCCGTTCTGGCCCTGCCCGAGGACGCGGCGGGCGTGAC
>NZ_JBHSUM010000005.1:0-84059 GCF_042660605.1 Nitratireductor sp. GCM10026969 | reverse complement strand
CATGCGCGCGCAACGCTTCGGCGAGCCCGAGCTCTTCCAGAAAACGCACGGATGGGTGCATCAGCGCCGTCGTGCGCCGGTCTTCGAGGGCGGGCGATGGGCCGGCCAGAACCACCTCGCGCCCTGCGGCGGCAAGGGCAAGGGCCGCGGCCAGGCCCGCCGGTCCCGTGCCCGCCACCAGGATTGTTCTTTCCGACCGCTCGCTCACACCGATCTGCCTGTTGAATGAATCTTTGGCGGAGATATAGGGCAGTTCGGGAAACGCCTGCAATCGCGCCGATGCGCGCAGGCCTCGACCAGGGCTCGCGGCGGGACCGCGGACGCGTATTTTTCCACACGCATGATGCCTGCCGGACTGCGCGGCGCGGAAAGGCGTGCTAATGACACCTCAGGGCGAGTGGCGCCGCGGGAGAACATCCGGCCGGGCAAGGCTATAGGAGCGCATGCCGACGGTACCGCACGGAAGCCATTCGCCGTAAGGTGGGAACGTCCATGGCACGCAAAAAAGTGAGTGCACCACAGGCAAAGGCCTTTTCCGTCCATCTGCTCACCGCATCGGGCTCCCTGCTGGCTTTCCTCTCGCTCGTCGCGGCCAGCGAGGCGCGCTGGTCGGCGATGTTCTGGTGGCTCGGCCTGGCGCTGCTCGTCGACGGCATCGACGGCCCGATCGCCCGGAAACTGCAGGTCAAGGATGTCCTGCCCACCTGGTCCGGCGACATGCTGGACAACATCATCGATTATGTCACCTATGTCCTGATCCCCGCTTTCGCACTCTATCGAAGCGGCTTCATGGGGGAGGGGCTGTCTTTCCTTTCGGCGGCCATCATCGTGGTCTCCAGCGCCATCTACTACGCCGACACCGGCATCAAGACGACGGAGAACTTCTTCAAGGGCTTCCCGGTGGTCTGGAACATGGTGGTGTTCACGCTGTTCGCCATAGAACCGGGCGAGTATTTCTCATTTGGTGTCGTGCTGGTCTCGGCGGTGTTGACGTTCCTTCCGATCCATTTCCTGCACCCGGTGCGGGTCAAAAGGTTGAGACCGCTCAATCTGAGCGTCTTCTTCGCCTGGTGTGCCTTCGCCGCCATCGTGCTTCTCAACGACATGCAGGCTGGCCCGGTCGTGAAGGCGGGGATCGGATTGACGGGACTTTATCTCTATGTGATCGGCGGCGTCATGCAGGCATTGCCGCAACTCGGCAGAAAGGGGGTGTGAGGTGACGAAAGCGATACGCGTGCACGAGACCGGCGGACCCGAGGTCCTGCGGCTGGAGGACTATGATCCCGGCCGGCCCGGCCCCGGCGAGGTGCTGATCGAGCACAAAGCCATCGGCCTCAATTTCATTGACGTCTATTACAGGACCGGTCTCTACAAGGCCGAGACGCCGTTCGTTCCCGGCGGGGAGGGGGCCGGCGTCGTTATCGAGACGGGCGAGGGCGTCACCGGCTTCAGTCCGGGAGATCGCGTTGCCTATTGCGTGACCGGTGGCGCTTATGCGGAGCGGCGGACGATTGCGGCCGACCGGCTGGTGCGCCTGCCCGAAACGGTTTCCGACGAACAGGCTGCGGCCATCATGCTGAAAGGCATGACGGCATGGTATCTCCTGCGGCGCACCTATCAGGTGAAGGCGGGCGAGACGATCCTCTATCACGCCGCCGCCGGTGGCGTCGGCCTGCTCCTCGGCCAGTGGGCGAAGCATCTGGGCGCCACCGTGATCGGCACCGCCGGGTCGAAGGAAAAGGTGGAGCTCGCACGCGCCCACGGCTTCGATCACGTCATCGACTACACGAAAGACGATTTCGCAGCGGCGGTGAAGGAACTTACCGGCGGGCGCAAATGCGACGTCGTCTATGACTCGGTCGGCAACGACACCTTTCCCGCCTCGCTCGACTGCCTGAGGCCGCTCGGCATGTTCGTCAGCTTCGGCCAGTCTTCCGGTCCCATCCCGCCCTTCAGCATCAACCTGCTGGCACAAAAGGGCTCGTTGTTTGCCACGCGGCCGAGCCTCTTCACCTATATCGCGGCAAGGAAGGAACTGGAAACGGCGGCCAGGGACCTGTTTGACGTCGTCGGCTCCGGCGCGGTCAAGGTCGCGATCAACCAGCGATACCCGCTCGCCGACGTCGGTCGGGCCCAGGCCGACCTCGAGGGGAGGCGCACGACCGGCACCACCGTGCTCATTCCCTAAACGCGCGAATTGATTGAAGCAGTTTCAAGCGGACCACACCTATTGCAACACGGTCGGGCGCGCCTACGATGACTGTGGGAACACATAAAACAAAAACAGGACGAATGGGAGCTGTTGTGGAAGCAACACGCGGCAAGCCGTCTGAGGCACTGCTCGACGTCCGGGGCCTCACGAAGACGTTCGGGACGTTGACGGCGTGCGATGCCGTGGACCTGAAGATCGGCCGCGGCGAGATCCACGCGCTCCTGGGCGAGAACGGGGCCGGAAAGTCCACCCTGGTCAAGATGCTCTTCGGGGCGCTCGAGCCGGATGCGGGCACGATCCTGTGGAAAGGTGAGGCGGTGACGATTGCCAGCCCCGGCGAGGCGCGCCGGCTGGGCATCGGCATGGTCTTCCAGCACTTCTCGCTCTTCGATGCGCTGACGGCCGCCGAAAACATCATGCTGTCGCTGAATGATCCCGAGCCGGTCTCCAAGGTTTCGGCGCGGGCGCGCGAGCTCTCCCGCGCCTACGGGCTGCCGCTCGATCCCGATGCCCATGTGGGCGACATGTCGGTCGGCGAGCGGCAGCGCATCGAGATCATTCGCTGCCTGCTTCAGAACCCCGAACTCGTCATCCTCGACGAGCCGACATCCGTGCTCACGCCGCAGGAGGCCGACAAACTTTTCGAGACGCTCGAGACGCTGCGCGCCGAGGGCCGCTCGATCCTCTACATCTCGCACCGGCTGGAAGAGGTGAAACTTATCTGCGACCGGGCGACGGTGCTGCGTCAGGGCAAGGTGATCGCCCAGTGCGACCCGCGCCGCGAGACGGCCGCATCGCTGGCGCGCATGATGGTGGGCGACGAGGTACAGGCGGTCGTGCGCGAAAAGACAGCCGCTGCGCGCGAGGCGCTGCTCGAGGTCCGCTCGCTGGACCGGCCGGCCGGCCACCCCTTTGCGATTTCCCTTTCCGACATCGATCTGACGGTGCATGCGGGCGAGATTCTCGGCATCGCCGGGGTTGCCGGCAACGGCCAGGGCGAACTGTTCGAGGCGATCTCCGGCGAAGTGCTGCAGGACAGAGCGGACGCGGTGCGCATCGGTGGCAAGGACGCCGGCCGGCGCGACATCTCGCAACGCCGGCTGATGGGTGGGGCCTTCGTGCCCGAAGAGCGCCTGGGCCATGCCGCCGCACCGATGATGACACTGTCGCAGAACCTCCTTTTGTCGCGCTACCGCACCGACGCCCGCGCCCTGCTTTCCGCCTTCGGCATTATCCGCAGCGGTGCGGTCGCGGAGGCGGCGAAGCGCATCGTCGCAGCGATGGACGTTCGCAAGTCCGGCGAGGACCCGGAGGCGACGGCCCTTTCCGGCGGCAACCTGCAGAAGTTCGTCATCGGGCGCGAGCTTGATCGCGCGCCGCGCGTGATGGTCGTCAATCAGCCCACCTGGGGGGTCGACGCCGGCGCGGCCGCCCGAATCCGGCAGGCCTTGATCGATCTGGCCAAGGACGGCTCCGCCGTACTCGTCATCAGCCAGGATCTCGACGAGCTTTTCGAGATCTGCGACACCATCGCCGTCATGCACGGCGGCCGCCTGTCGGAGGCGATGCCGATCTCCGAAGCGAGCTACGAGACGATCGGTCTTCTCATGGGCGGCGCGAGAGCCGGCGACCCGGACCACCGGCCGCTGGAGGTCGTGTAATGCGCCTTGAACTCGTCAAGCGACCACAGCAGTCGGCGCTGTTCAGTGCCGTTTCACCCCTGATCGCGCTCGGGCTTACTCTTGTCGCCGGCGCGATCATGTTCCTTTTCCTGGGCAAGAATCCGCTCGATGCGCTCTACTATTTCTTCATCGATCCGCTTCTGGAGACGTGGTCGCTGCATGAACTGGCGGTAAAGGCGGCGCCGCTCATCCTCATCGCCGTCGGCTTATCAGTCTGCTACCTCTCCAACAACTGGAACATCGGCGCCGAAGGCCAGTTCATCGTCGGCGCCATTGTCGGCTCGATGTTGCCGGTGCTGTTTCCAGCCTTCCAATCCTGGATCGTGCTGCCGCTCATGCTTCTCATGGGCATTGCCGGCGGCGCTGCCTATGCGGCGATCCCCGCCTGGCTGAAAGCACGCTTCAACACCAACGAGATTCTCACCAGCCTGATGCTGGTCTATGTGGCTCAGCTCTTTCTCGACTGGCTGGTGCGGGGGCCGTGGCGCAACCCGGAAGGGTTCAACTTTCCCGAGACCCGCAACTTCCACGCCTATGCGATCCTGCCGGAGATCTGGCCGGCCTCGGGCCGCGCCCACTGGGGTTCCGTGTTCGCGGTCGTGGCCGCGGTGGCGCTTTGGTTCATCCTCTCGCGCACACTGAAGGGATTCGAGGTGAAGGTGATCGGGCAGAGCCCGCGGGCCGGGCGCTTCGCCGGCTTCTCGCGGGCACGGATGATCATCTTCGCCTTCCTTGTTTCCGGCGGGCTGGCCGGCCTGGCGGGGATCAGCGAGGTGTCCGGCGCGATCGGCCAGCTCAGGCCGACGATTTCTCCGGGCTACGGCTTTACCGCCATCATCGTCGCCTTTCTCGGACGGCTGAACCCGCTCGGCATCATCGCCGCCGGGCTGGTGCTCGCCTTGTCCTATCTCGGCGGGGAAGCGGCGGCGATCTCCATCGGGGTTACCGACAAGGTGGCTCGGGCGTTCCAGGGGATGCTGCTTTTCTTCGTGCTCGCCTGCGATACGCTGATCCATTACCGCATCCGCCTGGTGCGGCCGCTCGTCGTCAGGGCAGGAGAGGCCAAGGCGGAAGAGGTCGAGGCCGGTCATGCTTGAATCCATCCTCATCACCGTCGCCACGGCGGCCACCCCGCTTTTGATCGCGGCCCTCGGCGAACTGGTGGCGGAACGCTCCGGCGTGCTCAACCTCGGCGTCGAGGGCATGATGATCATGGGCGCCATCACCGGCTTCGCTGCCGCTCTGTTGAGCGGTTCGGTCTGGCTGGGCGTGGGGGCGGCCATACTGGTGGGGGCCGCCTTCGCGCTGCTGTTCGCCTTTCTCACGCTTTCGCTGGTCACGAACCAGGTGGCGACCGGCCTGGCACTCACCCTTTTCGGGCTCGGTCTTTCGGGCATGCTGGGCGAAAGCTTCGTGGGGCGCCCGGGGCTGAAGCTTGACGTGATCGACATTCCGGTGCTGTCTGACCTTCCCATCGTCGGCCGGCTTCTGTTCGGTCAGGATCCGCTGTTCTACATCTCGCTCCTGCTGACGCTGGCGGTGGCCTATTTCCTTTTCGCCACGCGCGCCGGGCTCATGCTGCGCGCCGTCGGCGACAATCCCGTTTCCGCGCATGCCCAGGGGATCAACGTCGTTGCCATCCGTTATCTCGCAGTGATGTTCGGCGGTGCCTGCGCCGGGCTGGCCGGCGCCTATCTGTCGCTGGTCTACACGCCGCAATGGGTGGAGAACATGACGGCCGGGCGCGGGTGGATCGCACTAGCGCTCGTCGTTTTCGCCTCCTGGCGCCCGTGGCGTGTGGTGGCCGGCGCCTATCTCTTCGGCGGGGTCACCATCGGGCAGCTTCATGCGCAAGCCCAGGGAGTCGACATTCCCTCCCAGCTACTATCTTCGCTGCCCTATCTGGCGACAATAGCCGTTCTTGTCATAATCTCCCGCAACAGGAGACTGACGATGATGAACACGCCGGCATCGCTGGGGCGCCCATTCGTGCCGGAACGATAAGAGACGGGAAGGCGCCGCAGGCAACAACAAAGGAAAAGAGGCAATGAAAAGAACACTTCAACTTTTCGCCGCAACCGCGGTGGCTCTGGCCACCACCGGCGGTGTGCAGGCGCAGGAAGAGCCGACCAAGGCCTGTTTCATCTATGTGGGGCCGATCGGCGATTTCGGATGGACCTATCAGCATCACCAGGGACTTCTTCAGGTGGAGGAAGAGCTCGGCGATGCGGTCGAGACCGCCTATCTGGAAAGCGTGCCGGAGGGGGCCGACGCCGAGCGCGCGATCGAGCGTTTCGCACGGTCGGGCTGCGACATCATCTTCACCACATCCTTCGGCTACATGGATGCCACCAACCGCGTGGCGGGCCGTTTTCCTGATGTGAAGTTCGAACACGCCACGGGCTACAAGCGCGAGCACCCCAACGTCGCCACCTATAATTCGCGCTTTTACGAGGGGCGCTATATCCAGGGCGTGATCGCCGCCAAGGTATCCGAGGCGGGCGTTGCCGGCTACATCGCCTCCTTCCCGATTCCGGAAGTCGTCATGGGCATCAACGCCTTCATCCTGGGCGCCCAGTCCATCGATCCCGATTTCCAGGTCAAGGTGGTGTGGGCGAACACCTGGTTCGACCCGGGCAAGGAAGCCGACGCGGCCAAGGCGCTGGTCGACCAGGGCGTGGACATCATCACCCAGCACACCGATTCCACCGCTCCCATGCAGGTGGCGGCCGAGCGCGGCATCAAGGCGTTTGGCCAGGCTTCCGACATGATCGAGTTCGGTCCGGAGACGCAGCTCACCGCGATCGTCGACGATTGGGGCCCCTACTATGTCGAGCGTGTGAAGGCCGTACGCGAGGGCACCTGGGAACAGGTCGACATCTGGGCGGGCCTCAAAGAGGGGCACGTCGTAATGGCGCCCTACACCAACATGCCGGACGACGTGAAGGCGCTCGCCGAGGAGACGGAAGAGAAGATCCGTTCGGGTGAATTCCATCCCTTCACCGGCCCCATCAACAGGCAGGACGGTACGCAGTGGCTGGCCGAAGGCGAGGTGACGGACGATGCCACGCTGCTCGGCATGAACTTCTATGTCGAGGGCGTCGACGACCAGTTGCCGAACTGACGGTAGTCGGAAGGGATTGCAGGGAAGGGCGGCCGTCGGCCGCCCTTTCCTTGTGGCCGGGTGGCGGTATCCTGACAAGGTGCTGTCAGGACGACCCTGCTATAGGGAAAACACCGCAGATCGAGGAGTTTGGCGATGCTCACATTCTACCATGCCCCGTGGTCCCGCTCTTCCGCCGTTTTCTGGCTGCTCGAGGAACTGGGCGTCGACTACCGGATGGAACTGATCGACATCCGCGCCCAAGGCGGCGTGCCGGAGACGTACCGGGCCATCCAGCCGAACAAGAAGGTGCCGGCCATCGACCATGACGGGACGGTGGTTACAGAGCGGGCGGCCATCGCCATCTACCTGGGTGATGCCTTCCCCGAGGCGGGCCTTGCGCCGCCGATCGGCGATCCTGCGCGCGCGGCCTATCTTACGACGCTTGTCCATCATGACGCCGTGTTCGATCCGGCGATTTGCGCGAAGGCGAATGGGCTCTCCTATACCAGCAACGATTATCCGTTCGGGCTCTTCGACGATCTGGTGGCGTATCTGGAGCGCCGGCTTTCGGCCCAGCCCTTCGCGGCCGGCGAACGCTTTACCCTTGCCGACGTCATCCTGGGTACGGGCATCAGCTACACCATGGACATGCTGAAAGCCTTGCCCGAAAAGCCGGTATTCCGCGACTATGTCGCACGCGTCACTGACCGCCCGGCTTACCGGCGCTCGACCGAAAAAGATGCCGAACTTGCGGCGCAGATTCCATTCTTCCAGAAAATGATGGAGGGCGGGGGCAAGCCCTGAGCTTCGAACCCGAACGGGTTAGTCCGTGTCGTGCACGATCACCGGCTGGTAGACGACGCGGGGCTCGTGCCAGTGGTCCAGCTCGATCCTGCGCGCCCGCCACTCGGCCCGGCGGTCGAGGTCGATCCTCTGGAGGCACTCGGCGAAGGCGTCCGTCCCGGGCGTGAAGCCGTAGTCGCGGCATTGCGCCTCGTCCAGGGCGCGGCGTTCCTCCGGGGTCATGGTCGCGCATCCGGCCAGAAGAGCCAGACCGGCGAAAAGCAATACTGGGCGAATCTCCATCCGGCCCTCCAATCGTTGCAGCTATCAACCCGCGTGCGGGTGGTTCCGCAAGGGCGAAAACCGACCGTTCGACGAAAATATGGCACCGCGCCTGAACCGCCAAGCCGTTGTACCGAGGGCGGTCGGTATCAGCCGCCAGCCAGCGGCGTTGTCACCTTGCCCGATCCGCCGCACTCGGGACAGGTCTCGCCGCCGATCCTGCCGTTTCCGCGGCAGCGGCGGCAGATGTCTTCGCCGGCCCCATGCGTTCCTTCCGGCACGGCATCGGGATTGGCGTCACCGCTGGGGGTCGCTGGTTTGCGGCCTGTGTCCAGGCTCTCGCGCAACCGTGCCTTTTGCTTCTCGCCGTCCCCGGGAGGGGCGCGACTCGTGTCGTCGGGCAGGCCGCCGCCGCTCTGGGCGATGGTTTCGTCCACGGGCCGGTCATTCGTTCCGGTCGTGATCTTGCGTTTGCGCGCCATCAGCATTTCCTCCTCCGAGGCAAACGCACGAGCGCGCTTTTTGTGCTGTTTCTAGTGGAGAAAATCCGGTTTACCGGGAAGGGGAGAAATCATCAAAAGGCCAGGACGATCGTCGCCCCGATCGCCATCGCGATCGAAACGGCGATGCAGATCATGAAGGTGCGTGGGCGGTCGAAGAAAACCGCATAGCCGGACAGCCATGCCGCCGTGGCCGCCCCGAGGGCGAAAAAGAAAGCGTCGCGTGCGCCGAACGCAACGGCGCCGGCCATCAGCCCGCCGATGATCATCGCACCGAAAACGATGATGATGGCGACGGCGTATGTATCGTAATGCTCGTTCATTCTCTGTCACCTCGCGGAAAGCGCCTTGTGTGCCATGCGGCGATGCGCGACCGGAATCCCCACCCTCGTCCCATCTACCTTCTTCCCGCCGCCTTGGGAACTGTGAAGCACGGACAGCGTTCTCCTAACCGCTGTATGGGAGATGGCTCGTGTTGGAGCAAAAGGTCAAGCAAGCGATCGCCGAGGAGTTGAAGCGGCAGGCGGAAAACCGTCCGGAAACCCTGAACGTGGTCGAAAAAGGAAACCGGATCGCCGTACATGGCGAGGTGGATCTCGATGACCTTGTGATGGTTGTTGTCGGATCCGTTGCCGGCGGCCCCTGAAAAGAGTGCGGGTAGCGCAAAGCGGAAAGGCCCCCGTCTTCATGCGGCCTGATGACGACGTTTGTCCGGCGCCAGCTGTCCGCCTGTCGATTTTCGGCCACGCGGACGGGAATGTGGAAATCGTGGTGAATGATAGATCGTTGCAATGACCTGCCCTTCGAGCGTTCCTCCCTGAAATTCGATTCGTACATTGGTGATTCGATCGCTCGGAAACGCTTCCACCACGATCTCGATTGCACGCGCCAGGGTGAGGCCCTCCTGCCGAACGGGCTCTTCGGCCTCATCCGGGAGGATGATGCGCGCGGGTGCCTCCCACGGAAGATTGGTCATATAAACTCGTCCCTTCAGGAAGAACCAGAATGCACGCCGGCACCGCCGCGTCAATCGCAGTCGCCGAAGACAGGAGCTTCCGCCCCGGTTAGCTGGCGGCCGCTTGAGCGGGGCGCATGTCCGGCAGCAACGCGGTGAGGAGCCCGAGCATCGGAAGGAAGGAGCAGGCCACGTAGACGAACTCGATGCCTTTCACATCCGCGATCACGCCCAGAACCGCCGCCGCGATTCCCGCCATGCCGAAGGCCAGCCCAAAGAACACGCCGGCAATCAGGCCGACCCTGCCGGGGACGAGTTCCTGGGCGAAGACGACGATCGCCGGAAAGGCGGACGCCATGACGACACCGATCACGCCGGTGAGCACGACCGTCCAGAAAAGATCGGCGTAGGGCAGGGCGAGCGTGAACGGCAGAACACCCAGGATCGAGAACCAGATCACGGTCTTGGCGCCCACCCGGTCTCCCACCGGTCCGCCGAGGACGGTCCCCACGGCAGCGCCGCCCAGGAAAACGAACAACAGCACCTGCGAGGTCTGGACCGACACGCCGAACTTCTGGATGACATAGAAGGTGTGGTAGCTCGTCAGGCTGGCGATATAGATGTGCTTGGAGAAGGTGAGCACGGTCAGCACGATCAGCGCCACGACGACTGTGCGGCGGGGCAGGCGGATTGCCGTGCCGGCGCCGCTGCGCGAGCCGTTGGCAGCGCGGTAGCCGGCATACCAGCGCCCGACCCGCCACAGGACCAGCATACCCGCCAGGGCGGCGAGCGAGAACCACGCGACGCTGTCCTGCCCGCGCGGCACGACGATGAAGGCGGCCAGCAGCGGCCCCAGCGCGGACCCGAAATTGCCGCCCACCTGAAAGAGCGACTGGGCCAGGCCGTAGCGACCGCCAGAGGCGAGGCGCGCTACCCGCGAGGACTCGGGGTGGAAGATGGCCGATCCGAAGCCGATCAGCCCCGCGCCGAGAAGTAGCAGTGAATAGCGTGTGGCGAAGGCGAGAAAAAGGAGGCCGACGAGGGTCGAGCCCATACCGAAGGCCAGGGAATAGGGCATCGGCCGCCGGTCCGTATACATGCCGATCACGGGCTGCAGCAGGGAGGCGGTGATCTGAAAGGTCATGGTCAACAGCCCGATCTGCCAGAAATCAAGCCCGTAGTCGTCCTTCAGCATCGGATAAAGCGCAGCAAGCAGCGACTGCATGACGTCGTTCAGCAGATGGCAGAAGCTGACGGCCAGGATAACCGCATAGGCCGTGGTCTCGCCGGATATCCTTCCGTTGATCGTTGTCGTCCCGGTCAAGATCACGCTCCATCCAAAAATCGGAAACAGGCGTTGTTCTACGCGTCTTGCCGGCGATCTACTTTCGTGGTTTGGTCGAAAACTTTCGAGAGTGGGCCAATCATGCGGCATTTGAAGGACAATATCGCACCCCCGGGCGCACATGCGGAGGACCTCCACGAGCGCGTCGTTCGGCAACTGGAGGCGCGTGAAGGCACCGTGCTGGCGGTGTCCGGCGACTACCCGGACGGTCATCACGTGCCGACCCACAGGCATAGCCGCTCCCAGCTTCTTTACGCGCTGTCCGGCGTAGCGATGGTGAGCACGCCCAAGGGGCGGTGGATCGTGCCGCCGGAACACGCGCTCTGGCTGCCGGCGAACGTCGATCATGCCGTCGATATGCTCGGCGATGTTGGAATGCGCTCGGTTTACATGTGGCCGGACGCCATGGAAGGCCTGCCGGGAGACATTCGCGTCGTTGCCATAAGCGAACTGGCGCGCAGCCTGATCGTGGAAGCGGTGGCGCTTCCCCCGCCCGCCGAGCGTGACAGGAGAGCCATGCTCGTTTTCGATCTGCTGCTGCATGAAATCCCGAAACTGCCCGAGCGGCCTCTGGCACTTCCCTTTCCCGCCGATCGAAAGCTGGCGGAGCTGTGCCGGCAGTTCGTCCGGAAACCCACGGCGCGCACGACGATAGATGACTGGGCGCTCGCTGCCGGCATGAGCCGACGCAGCTTCACGCGCGCGTTCCAGCGCGAAACGGGGTTGAGCCTCTCCACCTGGCGTCAGCAGGCCTGCCTTTTCGCCGCGCTGCCGCGCCTGGCCGACGGGGAAGCGGTGACGAGGGTGGCGCTGGAACTGGGCTACCAGAGCGTCGCGGCCTTCACGACCATGTTCAAGCGCATGTTGGGCAAACCGCCCCGCGTCTGGCTGGCCCGCCCGTCCGCGAAAGACATTCAGTTCGTTGAGGCGAGCCATCGATTGTCGTTGAATGCCAAGGGGGAGCATGCTCTTTTAGACTGATGTCGCAACTCAGTCCCTACATTTTGAAATACGCCGCCCGGGACCGCATTTCGCCCGAAGAACAGGCGATTTTGGAAGAGGCCGTCTCAGAGGTGAGAGAGGTCGGGCCGGACCAGGATCTCGTGCGCGAAGGCTCACGCCCGACCGCAAGCACTCTCCTGCTCGAGGGTTTTACCGCCCGCTACCGCGATCTGGCCAATGGCAAGCGGCAGATCACGTCAATTCATGTGACGGGAGACTTCGTCGATCTGCACAGTTTCCTGATCCGCACGATGGACCACAGCGTGGCCACCCTTTCGCACTGCACGGTGGCGATGGTGCCGCACGCGAACCTGCGTAGGATTACCGAGCGCAATCCGCACCTAACCCGAATACTCTGGCTGAGCACGCTGATCGACGCCGCCATCCATCGCGAATGGCTGGTCTCCATGGGGCGGCGGTCGACGGTGTCGCATATCGCTCACCTCGTCTGTGAGCTCTACCAGCGCCTGAAAGTGGTCGAGAAGGTAGAGCAACAGGGGTTCCGCTTTCCGATTACCCAGGCCGAACTCAGTGACGTGCTCGGGCTTTCCGTCGTGCACGTGAACCGCTCCTTGCAAGAACTGCGCGCGACCGGCGCAATCTCCTGGCGCAACGAACTCATCATCATCGAAGACTGGGATCGGCTGCAGGCGATCGCCGAATTCGACGACACCTATCTGCATCTCAAGCATCATTCCCGTTAGGCCGCAGGCGATGCCTACCTGTCACAGGGCGATGGGCGGCAGGGTCGTCCTTTACGGATGGTGCGCCGCCTCGTGCACCGACAGCCAATCGCTTACGGCATTGGCCAGGGTAGCACCCACCACCGCGTTCCCTGCGGGGTTGAGATGCCCGTCATAGCGGAAATAAAGGTCCTGTCCGTGCACGCGATAGGCTTCGGCGAGGATCGGCAAGAGGGCGATCCACTGAATGCCACGTTCCTCCGCCATCTGGGCAAAGGTCCGGTCGATATATGCGGGATCGATACCGTCGATCCCATCGGCGAAGAGCTGAAACTGCTGGGGCAGTGACAGCACCATGAGTTCGCAACCCTCGCTGCGGCATAGATCCTGCGCCCGCAAGAAGAGGTCCTTGGTGAGGTCGATCTGTCTGGTCAGCGTATCGGTCGGCGGGAAGGCGAATATCTCGCGGCGCTGGGTCATGAGATAGAGGCTGGCATAGAGCCGGTCGCTCATCATCAGCAGCCTCTTGACCAACGTCAGGCTGTGGAGGTCGGATTTCTTGTCGCCAGTGGTCACGACGCCGGTTTTGCGCAGATCTTCCTCACCGGTACTTGGCGTTGCATCTTTGGAGGTTGCGATCGGTCGGTTGGTGAACAGGTCGTTGGGCAGGAAGGTCAGGATCGTGATATCGGGGCTGTAGCGCTCCATCAGCTGCTCAAGAAAAAGAACTTCCGAGCGCGTGTCGAATGCAGGAACACCTGCCTTGATAACCTCAACCTGATGACCCTGGGCCCGAAGATTTCGTTCCAGAACGACCGGCCAGATACCCTCGTAATCGGTCCCCGTGCCGAAGGCGAAGGAGTCGCCAAGAAGCAGTACCCGTGTCACGCCTGGGGCCGCAACGGGCGAATATGTTGCCTCATCGCGGAAGCCTTGCGCGCTGACCTTGTATTCGACTTCGTATTCCGGTGCTCGGACGACCGTGTGCGAATTCGGGCGATTCAAATGCCCGAGCAGATCATCGCGCAGCCCGAGCGAGTTCCCACTTATAAAGGTCGTATCCACATCCTGCGGTGCGATCAGCCGGATGCCGAACTCGAAGAGCCCGAAAAGAAGCGCAGTGACAGCCAAGACGATGGCGCCGTCGCGCAACACCGACTTGGCCGTGGCGCCGCCGCCTGACTTTTTGCGGAGATTGGCGGAAACTTCATCTGTTTGGGACGACATAAGACGGCGCTCCCCTGACATCAGCAATGCGGACGCGGTGTGTCCCACACAAAGTTAGCCAATGACCGGTGGAACTGATATACGCAAAAAGATAGAGGAGGGCTCGCCCGTTCGATGCAGAACTCCCGCCAAGGCCCCCGCTTTGCCTCGTGATTCTTTGCTGGTACTTTTGACGGAGGCATGTTCTGCCCCACTACACGGACGTTCGATGCAGGAAAGGTCTGCAACCGGGATGAAGTCTCCCCACGTTTCGTGGGCGGGTCGGCTTGCCGGAGATAACACGCACAGCCGGATCACCTGGTTCAATACTTTTCGTGCCCGCTCCGACCGGGTCATCGGCCGGATCATTCTCGTTCTGGGCGGCCTCTACATCGTTTGGCTGGACTCGGCCAGTCCGCCGCGTTCTTCCTGGGTGATCTCGACGCTACTCGTCGCGTATCTCGGTTATGCAATTCTCGTTGCTGTTCTCGTCTGGCGGACGGAGGTCTCGCGGGTCCGTGGAACACTTCTGTGCCATGCCGGTCGACCTTTGCGCCTTCGCCGTCATTATGTTCTCCAGCGACGGCACTTCGAGCCCGTTCTTCATGTTCCTGCCTTTGCCCTTCTTGCGGGAACGTTGCACTGGGGTTGGCGCGGACCTCGGTCCGTCTGCTTTTGTGGCACGACTGGCTATCGATAATCGCGCTCGGCGAAGGGGACCTCGGCGATGCGGTTCTTCAGCATTGAAAGCAGGCTCTGTTCGGCCCGGTTGAAGCGCGTGTGGGGGTTGCTCACCACATAGATGTCGATCGCCGGCGGCGTCTCGTAGGGCGGCAGCCGCCATAGGAGCCCGGCCTCCACGTCGCGCGCGGCCACATGGATCGGCAATGGCCCGATGCCGAGGCCGGCGACGATCATGCGGCGCACCTCTTCGAGATTTGACGAGACGCCGACGACCCGGTCGTCGAGCTGAGCTTCGGCGCGGATGAGCGCGACCGGGCGAAGCGCATCCGTCAGCCGGTCCGTCTTGAAGGAGACGGAAGTTTCGCCGCGCAGGTCTGTCAGATTCAGGCCGCGCTTGCCGAAAAGGCGGTGGTGCGGCCCGCAGAAGAAGCCGAAATATTCCCTGAAGAGGCGCAGATAATCGAGTTGCGCGCGCTTCTCGTGCACGAGGCAGATGCCGATGCTCGCCTGCCTCTGCCGGACCGCCTGGATAACGTCGCGACTCGTCAGAACCTCGATGCCGAGCGTCGCTTTTGGATGCCGCTGATGAAAGGTGGAAAGCACCTCGTCGAGCACCGGGGAGACGACATGGCTTGCCAGCGCCAGCGTGACGTGGCCCGAGACCTCCTCGTCCATATCGCGGATGAGGATGCCGAGCCGCGAAATGCTGCCGAAGATCTCCACCGCCTCGTCATAGAGCAGCATGCCGGCCGGCGTGACCTCGAACTTGCCCGGCCCGCGCACGACCAGGCGTTTGCCGAGACGGTCCTCGAGACGGCGCAGCGCGTTCGAGACGGTGGGCTGCTTCAGGCCGAGCCGGTTGGCAGCGGCGGTGATGCCGGCCTCCTCCACGATCACCAGGAAGGTGCGGATCAGGTTCCAGTCGAGGTTCCAGACCATACGGCCGGTGGGTGTCGGTGCTTGGCTCAGCGTGCTGGTCTTCGGCACATCCATTTCAAAAATCTATGTTCATGATTGTTACTATCTATTTGTAGAATGCCCTCAGGTTGAGTCAAACTCAAATCAGATAAGCCGGAAGCTGCACCAGCGGCAGAAAACCGGCGGGCAAGAGGCGGAAAGGATCAAATGGGAGAGACGTCAGGCGCAGCACGTCCCTGGATCTTGCTCTCGCCGGCGCTTGCGACCGTCGCCTTCCTGCTGGTCGTGCCGGTTCTCTTCATCGTCGTCTATTCGTTCTGGCTGCGCACCTCGGCCGGCGGTGAAATTCCCGGCTTTCACCTGAACAACTGGCAGCTTGTCTTCAGCGACCCCTTCTATCGCGACATCCTCCTCAGCACGCTGAAGATCGCCGCGATCACCACCGTCCTGTGCGCCGTGCTTGGCTACATCCCGGCCTATTTCATCGCCATGTCGGAGACGCGGCACAAGACGCTGCTTCTGCTGCTGCTCATCCTGCCCTTCTGGATCAGCTACATCATCCGCACCATGTCCTGGATCAACATTCTGGGAAGCAGCGGCGCGTTGAATACGGCGCTGATGGGCCTCGGCATCGCCTCGGAGCCGATCCAGATGCTCTATAACGAGACGACGGTCATCCTGGGGCTGGCGCATTTCCTGCTGCCCTTCATGGTGCTCAACGTTTATGTCAGCCTCGACGCGATCGACCGCAATCTGCTCGACGCCTCACGCTCGCTTGGCGCGTCGAACCTGCAAACCTTCCGTGAGGTGACGCTGCAGCTCTCCCTGCCGGGGCTCGCCGCGGGCGGGCTCCTGTGCTTCGTGCTGGCGGCCGGCACCTATATCACGCCGCTGGTGCTCGGCGGGCCGCGCGACGCGATGTTCGCCAATCTCGTCTTCGAGGCCGTCATCACGCAGCTCAACTGGCCGCTCGGCTCCGCGCTCTCGATCGTGCTTCTCGTGGTGCTCGGCAGCGTGGTGATGGTCTACAACCGTCTGGCCGGGCTCGGCCAGATCGCCAAGTCGTTTGGATGAGGGGTTGGCGATGACCGGGTGGAACTTCATCAGGCTCTATACCATCGCCGTCTATCTCTTCATGTTCCTGCCCGTCGCGGTGGTGGTGCTCCTGTCCTTCAATTCCAGCCAGTTCGGCTCCTTCCCGATGGAGGGGCTGAGCTTCCGCTGGTTCGTTGAACTGTGGAACAACGACGCGATCGTGCGCGCCTTCCGCATCTCGCTGATGCTGGCCACATTGACGGCGATCATCTCGACCGTGCTCGGCATTCTCGCCGCCCTTGCGCTGGTGCGCTACCGCTTCCCCGGCAAGAACACAATCACCACGCTTCTGATTGCGCCGATCCTGATCCCGGAAGTCGTTCTCGCCGTGGCGCTGCTTTTGTTCCTGCGCTGGCTCAGCCTGCCGCGCAGCTTTCTGGTGCTGCTTCTCGGCCACGTCATCTTCACCTTGCCCTTCGTGCTTCTGGTGGTGCAGGCGCGGCTCGTGGCCATCAAGCCGGAATATGAGGAGGCCGCGCGCTCGCTCGGCGCGAACCCGGTGCAGACGTTCTTCGCGGTCACGCTGCCGCTGCTCCTGCCGGCGGTCTTTGCCGGCATGCTCTTTGCCTTCACCATCTCCTTCGACGACATCACCGGCACGATGTTCTGGAAGCCGGGCGGCGTGGAGACCGTGCCCACCCAGATCTTCGCAATGCTGCGTCATTCGATTTCGCCGGAGATCAACGCGCTCGGCACGGTGATGATCGTCGTCACCGTGCTGTTGCCGCTTATCGGCATGGCCGTGGCACGAAAACTGGCGGCTTCACGACGTTGACAACAAGAGCCCGTCCCGCGGCTCAAGGGGAAACAGCGGGTTGAAAATTCAGCAATGGGAGCCTGAAAATGGACAATACCAGACGTTACGAAAGACTGCTCGACCGCTACCGGCACGGTGATGTCAGCCGGCGCACATTTCTCGGCCTGATCGGCGCATCGGCCGCGGCGTACGGGGTGGTCGGCGGGCCGTTCGCGAAGCTCGCCCGTGCCGCGACACCCGATGAGGTGCGCTTCGACGGCTGGGGCGGCGTGGTCTCGGAGGCTTTCCGCGAATACGCGTTCGATCCCTATACGGAAAAGACGGGCATTGCCGTGGTCGACGGCACCTTCGGCGGTGCCGACGAATATCTGGCGCGGGTGCGGGCGAGCCAGCCCGGGGAGTTCAACCTTGCCCATCTTTCCGGCGTGTTCGATTATTCCCGCTATCACGGGCTGGACCTGACCTCGGAGCTCAACGAGGACAATATCCCCAACCTCGCCAACGTGATCCCCGCCCTTCAGGACGTCTTCCGCAAGATTACCGATGGCAAGCTCTCTGCCGTTCCTTATGACTACGGCACGACCGGCCTTGCCTATAACCGCAAGCACATCTCCGACGATGAGATGAAGGAGAAGGGCGCCAAGATCCTCCTCGACGAGGCATACAAGGGCAAGATCGGCGGCTGGAGCGACTGGAAGACGCGCGTCTGGTACGGCGCGCTGCAGACCGGCCAGGACCCCAACAATATCGAGGACATCGAAGCGGTATGGGACGCCATCCGCACCAACCGCGATCTGGTGCTGAAATATTGGGGTTCGGGAGCCGAGTTGATGAGCCTGCTGGCGGAAGAAGAGATCTACGTCACTGAAGGCTGGTCGGGCCGCATCAAGGCGCTGCAGGACCAGGGCCACGACATTGGCTACATGGATCCGCCCGGCGGCCTCGGCTGGCAGGAATGCATCTTCGTCATCAAGGGCAGCCCGATGGAGGCCTGCGAAGAGCTCCTGAACTTCATGCTCGAGACGGAAGTGGCGATCGCCGTCGCCGAGGGCCAGAACTATCCGCCCGCGCTCGATCCGTCCAAGGTGGAGCTCTCCGACAAGGTGAAGGCGCTGCCGGCCTTCGACCCGACAGGCACGCTCGAAGGGCTCAACTTCTTCAACGCCGACTACTGGAACGGCAACGAAGAGGAATGGTCGCGCGTCTATAGCCGGGTCGAACGCGGCTATTAGGCGAGCCGGCGGGGCGCCCCACGTCCCGCCGTCCCCTGTCTCATTGGGAAGCGTGGATGATCGCCATGAGCCAATCCAAGGCCGTCGAACTCAACGGCATCGTCAAACGGTTCGGTAGCCTGACGGCTGTCCACCGGATGGATCTCGACATCGAAGAGGGCAGTTTCGTCACCCTGCTTGGCCCGTCGGGCTGCGGCAAGACGACGACGCTCAGGATGATCGCCGGTCTGCTCGATCCCAGCGAGGGCGAGATCGTCATCAAGGGGCGCAGCGTCACGCGCACGCCCATCCACAAGCGTAATCTGGGCATCGTCTTCCAGAACTATGCGCTGTTTCCGCACAAGACGATTTTCGACAATGTGGCTTTCGGCCTGAAATATCGTGACGTTCCGCGCGGCGAGGCCGAGGAGAAAGTCAACCGCGCGCTGGAACTCGTCCAGCTTCCCGATGTCGGCGATCGCTTCCCGCGCCAGCTCTCTGGCGGCCAGCAGCAGCGCATCGCGCTCGCCCGCGCCATCGTGATCGAGCCCGACGTCCTGCTCCTCGACGAGCCGCTCTCGGCGCTCGATGCCAACCTGCGCGAGGATATGCGCGTGGAACTCAAGCGCATCCAGGCACAGCTCGGCATCACCACCATCTTCGTCACGCACGACCAGTCGGAGGCGCTTGCCATGTCCGATCGCATCGTCGTCATGAGCAAGGGCCATGTCGAGCAGGTGGGCGCGCCCGAGGAGGTCTATGGCAGCCCGTCCTCGGCCTTCGTGGCGCGCTTCCTCGGAAACGCCAACCTCGTCGAGGGTAGGGTCGCAGAATGCGCAAACGGTGCGGTCACCGTAGCCGTCGACGGGTTTGGCGAACTGCATGTGCCGGCGGCGCGCTGCCGGGGTATCGGCGAAGGTGAAGCCGCCAATATCGTGGTGCGGGCGGAGAAGCTCTTCCTGAGCAACGGGAACGCCAGCCCGCCCGAAGACGCGCTTTCGCTGCCGGGGGAGGTGACGGCCGTCGATTATCAGGGCCAGGCGGCACGCTATTTCGTGAATATCGAGGGCCGCTCTTTGCAGGCGCTCAATGCGATCGAGGAGCGCCCCTACAGGCGCGGCGACAAGGTCAATGCCGTCATCCGCGGGCGCGATTGCGCGCTCGTGCCGGTCGAGGAGCGCACATGAACCTGCTCCAGCATCCCGCTTCGAACCTATTCTATCAGGGCCGGACGCGGCGCCCGCTCGTGGCGGAAGCGCGCGGCGTCTACATCTGGGATGTCGATGGCCGGCGCTATCTCGACGGCTCCAGCGGCGCCATGGTCGCCAATATCGGCCATTCAAACGAGCGCGTGCTAGCGGCAATGCGGGCGCAGATGGAGAAGGCCACCTTCGCCTACCGCCTGCATTTCGAGAACGAGCCGGCCGAGCGTCTGGCAAGGGCGACGGCGGCCAGGATGCCGGCGGGGCTCAACCGCGTCTTCTTCGTCTCCGGCGGCTCGGAGGCGGTCGAGAGCGCCATCAAGCTTGCGCGCCAGTATGCGCTGGCGACGGGCCAGGAACGCCGCTGGAAGGTGATTTCGCGCTTTCCCTCCTATCACGGCGCCACGCTCGGTGCGCTGGCGCTCACCGGCATGACCAACATGACCGAGCCCTTCGCGCCGATGATGCGCGAGATGCCGAAGGTTCCCGCGCCCACCTGCTACCTCGACCGCGACGACCTGACCGATGAGGAGCGCGGGCTGCGCTATGCGGAGATGTTGCGCGAGAAGATCCTCGCGGAGGGGCCGGAAACCGTGCTCGCCTTCATCATGGAGCCGGTGGGCGGGGCGGCGACTGGCGCGCTCGTCGCGCCCGACAGCTACTATGCGCGCATTGCCGAAATCTGCCGCGAGTTCGGCATTCTGCTCATTTTCGACGAGGTGATGACCGGGGCCGGCCGCACGGGCCGCTTCCTGGCGGGCGAGCATTGGGGGCTTCAGCCGGACATCGTCGCGCTCTCCAAGGGCTTTGCCGCCGGCTACGCGCCGCTCGGCGCCATGGTGGCGCATGAGAAGATCGTCGAGCCGGTGCTTGCCTCCGGCGGCTTCGTGCACGGCTTCACCTATGCCGGTAATCCGCTCGCTTGCGCTGCGGGACTGGCGGTGCTCGAGGAGATCGAGCGCGAGGGCCTGTGCGCCAATGCCGAGGCGATGGGCGGCCGCCTGAAGGCGGAGCTCGAAGGCCTGAAGGCGCGCTATCCCTTTATCGGAGATGTGCGCGGCAAGGGCCTGCTTCTCGCCTTCGAGCTCGTCGCCGACACCGGGACGATGGAACCGCTTCCGAAGGAGATGGACGCGCATATCCACCTTGTCGAGGAAGCCTATCGCCGCGGCCTGATCATCTATTCGCGGCGTACGTGCGGGGGGACGGCGGGCGACCATTTCATGGTCTGCCCGCCGCTTATCGTCAACGAGGATCATATCGGCGAGATCATGGAAAAGCTCACCGCCGCACTCGATGCTTTCGCCGGCCGTTTCGGCCTGCCGGTCGGCAATCACTGAGCGCGCCGATGGCCGACAAGATCATTCTCACCTGCGCGCTGACCGGCTCGATCCACACGCCGACCATGAGCCCGCACCTGCCCGTGACGGCCGACGAAATGGTCGAGCAGGCGCTCGGGGCTGCCGAGGCCGGGGCCGCCGTGCTCCACGTCCATGCGCGCGATCCGCAGACGGGCAGGCCGAGCGCCAAGGTCGACGACTTCATGGGCTTCCTGCCGCGCATCAAGCAGAGTTCGGATGCCGTCATCAACATTTCGACCGGCGGGTCGTCGCAGATGTCGCTGGACGAGCGCCTGGCGCCGTCGCTCGCTGCCAAGCCGGAAATGTGCTCGCTCAATATGGGCTCGATGAATTTCGGCATTTTCCCGCTTGCCGATCGTTATGAGACATGGAAGTACGAGTGGGAGAAAGGGTTTCTTGAGGCGACGAAGGACGTCGTCTTCAAGAACACCTTTGCCGACATCAAAAGCATCCTTTCCGATCTCGGCGAGGGCTGCGGCGCGCGCTTCGAGTTCGAGTGCTACGATGCCGGGCACATCCAGACGGTGGCCTATTTCCTGAAGAAGGGCCTTATCAGGCCGCCCATCTTCATCCAGTTCGTGCTCGGCATCCTTGGCGGCATCGATGCCAGCCCTGAAAGCCTCCTCTTCATGAAATCGACCGCCGACCGACTGCTCGGCGATGCCTACCGCTTCTCGGTGCTGGCGGCCGGGCGCCACCAGATGCGGCTCGGCACGATGGGGGCCGTGCTCGGTGGCAATGCGCGGGTGGGGCTGGAGGACAGCCTGACCAACGGCGCCGGCCGCGACCTTGCGCCCGACAACGCACACCAGGTGGCGCGCATCCGCCGCATCCTCGAGGAGATGGGTTTTGCCATCGCCACGCCCGAGGAGGCACGCGCCATGCTCGATCTCAAGGGAGCCGATCGTGTTGCTTTCTAGGTTGGATGACGCGGTGGAGGCAGTCGCAGTTAAGCTGGTCAAGCGCCAGTCACTCAATTCACACGGATAACAGATGAAATTCGTATTCTCCGAAGCCCAGCGCCGGCACGACCCACGCCATTTCCTTTCCTCCGGCGCGCCGCAGCCCAATCCGGAGGTGCCCGAGCGGGTCAATCGCCTTCTGGCGGGCGCTCGCGCGGCGGGTCTTGGTGAGGTGGCGCCCGACGACTACGGCGCGGGGCCCATCGCCGCTATCCATACGCCGGAATATCTGCAGTTCCTGGACACGATCTTCGCGCGCTGGCAGCGCATTCCCAAAGCTTCGGCGGAAGTCGTGCCCAATATCCACCCCGACCGCCGGGACTTCTCCTATCCGGCTTCCGCCGTCGGTCAGGCGGGCTACCACATGGCCGATACGGCCTGCCCGATCTCGGCCGAAACCTGGCAGTCGGCCTATTGGAGCGCGCAGACGGCGATGCATGCCGCGCGCATGGTCGTGGACGGCGAGCGCACCGTCTACGGGCTCAGTCGCCCACCGGGCCACCACGCCTTTGCCGATCTGGCCGGCGGGTTCTGCTTCCTGAACAATGCGGCAATCGCCGCACAGGAATTGCGCCGCGCCTATGGCCGCGTGGCGATCCTCGATGTGGACCTCCACCACGGCAACGGCACGCAAGGTATCTTCTACCGCCGATCCGACGTGCTCACCGTGTCGATCCATGCCGATCCCGTCCGTTTCTACCCCTTCTTCTGGGGGCACGCCTCGGAACGGGGCGAGGGGCCGGGGCTGGGTTGTAATCTCAACCTGCCGCTGCCGCGCGGGTCGGGCGACGGCCCCTTCCTCGACGCGCTGGATGCCGCGATCCGGCGCATCCGATCCTATGCGCCTGGCGCGCTCGTTGTGGCGCTTGGTCTCGATGCGTTCGAGGGCGATCCCTTCGGCGGACTGACGGTTTCGACCGATGGTTTCGCCAGGATCGGCGAACACTGCGCAACGCTCGGGCTGCCGACAACCATCATCCAGGAAGGCGGCTATGTTTGTGATGCGCTCGGCGATAATCTGACCGCGTTCCTGACCGGATTCGGTTCGTCAGCCGCATAGGACCATTCATGAGCGAAGCGTTTTCCACCGACATCCTCATCGTCGGCGCCGGCATTGCGGGCGTGGGGCTCGCGGCCGCGCTGGGTCGTGAACGCGACGTAATCCTCCTGGAGCAGGAGGAGCGGCCCGGACATCATGCCTCGGGCCGTTCGGCGGCGATCTTCGTCCAGAACTACGGCAATGCGGTGATCCGGGCACTGAGCCGGGCGAGCTTGCCGCTTTTCGTCGAAGCCGACTCCGCGCTTTTCCCGACGCCGCTCCTTTCGCCGCGCGGCATTCTCTTCGTGACGGACGAGAATGGAGTTGGCACCCATGCAAACCTCCTGGCATCGGCCGAGGGCCTCGATGACATGGAGCCCGACACCGCCGCGGCCATGGTGCCGCTTCTGAGGCGGGAGTGGATCGCCGCCGCGGCTTATGAGCCGGACGCGATGGATATCGACGTTGCCGCACTCCACCAGGGCTGGCTGAAAGGCGCGAAGCGCGCGGGCGCACGGCTACTCACGAATGCCGGGCTCATAAGCGGAACTTTCTCCAAAGGGCGGTGGACCGTGGAGACAGCCGCAGGCCGGATCACGGCGCGCATTCTCGTCAATGCCGCCGGCGCCTGGGCCGATCATGTTGCTCGAGCCTGTGGCGTGGCGCCGGTCGGCCTGCAGCCGCTGCGCCGTTCCATGGCGGTCCTTCCTGCACCCCAAGAATTCGACGTAAGCCGCTGGCCGCTCGTCGACGAGATCGCCGACAACTGGTATTTCAAGCCGGAGGCGGGCCGGCTGCTCGTCTCGCCGGCCGACGAGGACCCGGTGGAGCCGCATGACGCCTTCGCCGACGACATGGTGCTGGCGGAGGGGCTGCATCGCTACGAACAGGCCGTGACGGTACCGGTGACGCGTGTCGAGGGAAGCTGGGCGGGGCTCAGGACCTTCGCGCCTGACCGCACACCGGTCGTCGGCTTCGATCCCCAGGCGGAGAATTTCTTCTGGCTCGCCGGCCAGGGCGGCTACGGCATGCAGACCGCGCCGGCACTCTCGGCCCTTGCCGCGCAGGTCATCGAAGGCGCACCGGTCGGGGAACTGTCGTCAACGGAAGCGGCCATGGCGCCCGACCGCCTGCGTGGGGGAGGGGCACGCTGACCCGCAGGAGGCGCAACAACAGCGCTACAGCACCGGGCTTCAGCCATCGCTCTCTTGGCCGGGGTTGTTTGGATAGTGCTCTGTTGCGACGAGCGTTACGCCGCACGAAATACACCGCTTACGCGGCCCATGATGGGGCTGGAAAGCATTGTCGGAAGCTCGATAAGAGCGGTAGCGGCTATAGCACCACTCTATGTGCGCATCATCTGCCGACCGAGAGCCAGGAGCGGGGCGATCTTCGATATAGACAAGCGTCGACCAAAAACCAGCCGGCATGCATCGCGTGTGCCCGTCGCCTCACCAGGGAGACGGGGTTTCTATTGGCTGCGAACAGGTTGCTATCGCGCACGAGAGGGCATGTCGCCCTCTCGTGTTGACTGTCCAGTCTCAGTTGGACTGGGCCTGCTCGATCGCGTCTGTGACCAGCATATTCGGATTGTCGGCGCACGCTTCTGTAACGGCCGACGCGGTAACGTGTGCGCCCGCATCAGCAGCCGTGCTGCCCATCGCATCTTCTTCGGCCGCTTCCGCTTCCACGTCACCCGAAGTCGCGCCCAACTCGCTGTTTTCAGAGGAGTTCTCCACGCTGGCTGTACCTTCGGTGTCGATATCGGCCGCGCCTGTGCCCTGGATGGAAGCCAGGACCTGCGTTTGTGCTGTGGTATCCATCACTGTGAAATCGGCACAGGTCGTCGTTTCGTCCTGGGCGAAAGCCGGCATGGCCAAGGCACTGCAGAATATCGTCGTTGCGAGAAGCTTCTTCATCGTCTCATCCTCCTTGGGGCAGGGGTACCGGCACCAAACGGTGCCCGCCGACCGAACAAGACAAGGCGGAATTTGTTGCAAGCAGCATTATCACCGTTTTTGGCAGACCGTTATCGGTCGGTGACATGTGGCTGGCAATCCTAACGATTGGCTACGTTCCCACCGGAACGGGCCGCCTTGAGCGGCCCTTCTGTGCACGCTATCGATGAAAAAGAAAAAGCCCGCTACCGGGAGGAGGTGGCAGCGGGCTCTAATTCGATTGCGGTGCGGGAGGAGGTGCACCGCTTTCGGCGTCGGCATCGCATCTGGGAGGAGGAGATGGCCGACAACTCAAAAGGTAAGACGTGCTGACCTAAATTGCTATGCAGGTTTTCGCATACCTGACCTGTGCATGCTGCATTGCACAATCGGATTGCCGGCGACCGGAGCCAAGGGGCGCCTCCGCGGCCCTTTTCGTGTCGCATCTATGGCAAAGAAATCAGCGGTATTGGCGGGGCGTGCGGGAACCCGATGGGCACGACATCTACTCTATAGCCCTCCCTATTGAACCTTAGAAGCGAATTGCTAGGCTCATGAAAAGGCGAAGAAATCTTGCCTTTCGTGCGGCAATCGGCGATTTGCCGCCGACTGCTTCCCGATGCAACCGTTGCATGTCTGCTGCGCGCCTCCTTCTCGGACGTCAAAGCCATGCTGGCAGACCTCCAAAAGCCGACGGTGCCAACGACCCATCCGAGGACCAGCCAATTATTTCGGCGTATACGTTCCAATCCCGTCTCATCCGCCGACTTGCCTCGGCCTATGAGCCTCCAACAAGCTGTGGTCGGTTGGCCGGCTCGAGGGCCGTCAGCCGCGATAGACTCGCCCATGTTTTGCACGCGGCTGACGGTGGCAGCAAGACGCGGTCCTCGAGCGCGTTGTGACCAACGGTGAAACGCTGGCGGCGCAGGCCCCAATGCAGTGAGCCGCCGTCGGATCGTTAATGGCGGGCATCGTCCTGGGCCGTTACGTTCGGTGGGACTTCGGGCGTGCTCCTCGGCCTTAAAGCGCTCGACCCAGTGCGCCATGATCTTCGGGGACGCACCATTGCTCAGCAACACGTGCCTCGATGACCGACAGCGCCATCTCGTCTCGACGCCGCGGCGTCAGACGGCATCTGAGCGAACAGCAAGCCGTGCACCGTTGCAGCAGTCTGCGCGCCGCGCGGTGGCGCTGAACCAGCTAGCGTGATGAAGAACAAACGTTTTCACGGACCGCCATCAAGGGGCCAGACCTATTCCGGTTCGCGCGGACGAAGCGGGCGCCGTCGGTTCTTCCCGTTTCTCCGAAACAACAGGAATCCGAATGAACAACAACGCTGAACTCGAACAATCCGATCGCGGCTATCCGACAGGCATGGTCCTGTGGCTTCTTCGTGCGGAAGCGCTGGCGGTGTTCGCAGCAAGTACCGCTCTTTTCTTCTTCCTCGGCGGCGAGTTCTGGGTATTCGCCGTCCTGTTCTTCGCGCCGGACCTCAGCTTCGTCGGCTACGTGGTGGGCAAAAAGGCGGGCGCGGCTCTTTACAACGCGGTCCACAGCTATGCCCTGCCGGCCGTGCTGGCCATCGCCGCTGTTCTGACCGGCCTCACGATCCTCTGGCATGTCGCCCTGATCCTCGTGGCTCATGCCGCCTTCGACAGGAGCCTGGGATACGGGCTGAAATACGCTGCCGGCTTTCGCCACACCCACCTCGGGCCGATCGGCAACCTGCTCAGGGCGGCGGATGCATTCGCTCAACAGGGAGACGTATGATGGTGTCGTCTTCCATCCAATCCGGTTCCACGAACATCCAAACGCGTGGCTTGCCGGGTAGAACGGCGATTCCCCTCCTCTTGGTATCTGATGTCTCCGGTTCGGATGAAGAACCAGCAAGATCGGCACCCCGACGGCAGTCCCGGTGCCGCACGGCACTCAAACGATCGCTAAGATCCAGCCTCTCAACGCTGCTTCTCCCGTCCGCGCCCGGGCAGGCGGTGGCTCAAAATTGGACTCGGGATGGCAGCAATTTGGCGCGCCTTTATCCCCTGCAACCCCTCGAACCAAAACAGAGATAGGAGTTCATCATGGCCAAGCTTGCTGCAACTGCCGCTATTGCAACGGCACTTCTATCGGGCACCGCCATTGCCGAACCGGCCAAGCCAACGATCGTCCTCGTCCACGGCGCGTTCGCCGACTCCTCCAGCTGGAATGGCGTCGTCGCCAGCCTCAAAAAAGGCGGCTACACGACAGTTGCGGTTGCGAACCCGTTGCGGAGTGTTTCCAACGATGCACGCGTGGTCTCGGATGTCGTTGCAAGCATCGCTGGGCCGGTGGTCCTCGTCGGCCATTCCTATGGTGGCCAGGTCATCTCGAACGCCGCGCAAGGGCGCGAAAACATCAAGTCTCTGGTCTATGTGGCGGCCTTCGCACCGGATGTCGGGGAAGCTGCGGCAGAACTGGCCAGCAAGTTCCCCGGCGGGACGCTCGGCGAAGCACTCGCGCCGCCCGTCAAGCTCTCGGACGGTGGGGTCGATCTGTACATAGATCAGGCGAAGTTCCACGATCAGTTCGCACACGACGTTCCGGCCGAAATAACAGTTCTGATGGCAGCCGGCCAACGGCCGATCACCGAAGCCGCGCTGACGGAAAAGTCCGGCGAACCGGCCTGGAAGTCGCTGCCGTCGTACTTCGTTTATGGTGACGGCGACAGGAACATCCCGGCCGAGGCGCTCGGGTTCATGGCCGACCGCGCCGACTCCAAGAACACGGTGGTTGTCGAGGGTGCGTCGCATGTCGTGATGGTCTCGAACCCGCAGATTGTCGCAGACCTGATCGAGGAAGCAGCAAAGTAATCCCGCACGATTGGCCTAAATCAGACCACGGTGTTGGACAGGACTGCTGGCAAGCTCGAACTTCGTCAAACATCACTATGGAGTCCATATATGGCTCAGCTTCAACCATATCTCGTCTCGCTATTCGTTGGTCTGGCTATTGGCGTGATCTACGGCCTTGTCTCGGTCCGTTCGCCAGCCCCTCCGATCGTCGCCCTGCTCGGACTTCTGGGCATGCTCGCAGGCGAGGCCGGCGTCCAGTGGCTGAAGGGCCATACGAACCTCGTCCAGGCGGTCCTGCACGAAAAATCCTTCGCTCATCACGGCACCGACGAGGCAGCGAAGAAAGGCGACGTCGCCTGAGGCGCGTCGATCATTGTTCACATCATCCGGAAAGCGAGAGCCGATGTCCAACAAACTGGAAGTCCTAACCCCTCAGAACAGCCAGCTTATCTTCATCGATCAGCAGCCGCAGATGGCCTTCGGTGTCCAGTCCATCGATCGGCAGACCCTGAAGAACAATGTCGTAGGCCTCGCCAAGGCGGCGAAGGCCTTCGGGATTCCGACGACGATCACGACGGTTGAGACCAAAAGCTTTTCGGGGCCGACATTTCCCGAGCTACTTTCGGTTTTTCCCGAGGCTCCCATCCTGGAGCGTACATCGATGAACTCCTGGGATGATCTGAAGGTTCGTGAGTCTTTGGCGGCCAATGCCGCCGATGGGCGCAAGAAGATCGTTGTGTCAGGTCTCTGGACCGAGGTCTGCAACCTGACCTTCGCGCTCTCCTGTCTCGCTGACACCGACTATGAAATCTACATGGTGGCCGACGCCTCGGGGGGAACCTCCGTCGACGCGCACAACCACGCCATGGACCGCATGGTTCAGGTCGGGATCGTCCCGGTGACCTGGCAGCAGGTCCTCCTCGAATGGCAACGCGACTGGGCGCGGCGCGACACCTACGACGCCGTTATGGCCATCGTGCAGGAGCATTCCGGGGCCTACGGCATGGGCGTCGATTACGCCTACACCATGGTCCACAAGGCTCCCGAGCGCGCGGCGCACGGCCCGGTCGTCGCGCCCAGGCCGGCGGCCTGAATGATGTGATCGGGCTGAACCGGCCGCCCCGCCGGGAGCAGCCGCCGGGTCTGCGCGCACGGGCGCAGACCTGTTCCCACGCTAGCCGTCGCATCGCCGTCACGCTTTTCGGCGATGCGACTGCGGCTCGTTGCTCGCGGGTTCGATGTGCTGCGAAGGAGAAAACCATGACCGCCAACGATCTGATCGTCGTCAACGCCAAGGTGACGACCTTTGATCGGCAGAACCCCTCGGCCGATGCGATAGCCATCCGAGACGGCAGGTTCATTGCCGTGGGCCCAGAAGCCGACGTGCGCGCTTCCGCGCCAAACGCCGAGGTGATCGACGCGAAGGGGCGCCGGCTCATCCCGGGGCTGATCGACAGCCACACCCATGTGATCCGCGGCGGGCTGAACTACAATATGGAGCTTCGCTGGGACGGCGTCCCCTCGCTTTCTGATGCAATGACGATGCTCAAGCGGCAGGTCGATCGCACCCCCGCGCCGCAATGGGTGCGCGTTGTCGGTGGCTTCACCGAACACCAGTTCGCCGAAAAACGGCTCCCGACCCTCGAAGAAATCAATGCGCTCGCGCCCGATACGCCCGTCTTCATTTTGCACCTGTACGATCGCGCACTGCTCAACGCGGCCGCCTTGCGTGTGGTCGGCTACACGAAGGACACCCCCAATCCTCCCGGCGGCGAGATCGTCAGGGATGGCGCCGGCAATCCCACCGGCCTGCTGCTGGCGCAGCCCAATGCAACGATCCTCTATTCGACGCTGGCCAAGGGGCCGAAGCTGGATCCCGACTACCAGATCAATTCGTCGCGACATTTCATGCGCGAGCTGAACAGTCTCGGAGTGACCAGCGTGATCGACGCCGGCGGCGGCTTCCAGAACTATCCCGACGACTATGAGGTCATCGAAAAACTTCACGCTGACGGCCAGATGACGGTCCGCGTCAGCTACAACCTCTTCACCCAGAAGCCCAAGGAGGAGCTCGCCGACTTCTCCTCCTGGGTAAAACAGGTCTCACCGGGACAAGGCGACGACATCTATCGCCACAACGGCGCTGGCGAGATGCTCGTCTATTCCGCGGCCGATTTCGAGGATTTCCGCGTAGAGCGCCCAGACATGCCGCCAAACATGGAAGCCGACTTGGAGCCGGTCGTTCGTCTCCTGGCAGAAAACCGCTGGCCGTGGCGGCTGCACGCCACTTACGATGAAACGATCGGCCGCGCGCTTGACGTGTTCGAGAAGGTCAACCGCGACGTTCCGCTCTCCGGCATCAACTGGTTCTTCGACCACGCCGAAACGATCACAGACCGCAACATCGACCGGATCGCCGCGCTTGGCGGTGGCATTGCCGTGCAGCACCGCATGGCGTTCCAGGGCGAGTATTTTGTCGAACGCTATGGGGCGAAGGCCGCCGAGCGCACGCCACCGATCCGCCGGATCATGGAAGCGGGCGTTCCGGTGGGAGCCGGCACTGACGCCACCCGCGTCGCCAGCTACAATCCATGGGTTTCGCTGTCGTGGCTCGTGACGTCGAGGACCGTCGGCGACCTCGCACTCTATCCGCAGCACAATCGCCTCGACCGCGAGACCGCGTTGCGGTTGTGGACCGAAGCGAACACCTGGTTTTCCAATGAGGAAGGCAGGAAAGGCCAGATCAAGGCCGGGCAGCTCGCCGACCTTGCCGTGCTGTCTGGCGATTACTTTTCCGTGCCGGAAAGCGACATCGTCCACCTGCGATCGGTCCTCACCATTCTCGGCGGCAAGGTCGTGCATGGAGACGGCGAATACGAGCGGCTCGCACCGGATCTTCCCGCTGCGATGCCGGACTGGTCGCCGGTCGCCACCTTCGGTGGCCACCACAAGACGAAAGAAGCACGCACCAAGCTGATGATGAATTGCGGTTGTAGCAATTTCTGCGCGGTGCATGGCCATGACCATGCTGCCGCTCTTGGCACGCAGCTCCCAGTCTCCGACGCCCGCACTTTCTGGGGTGCCCTCGGATGCGGTTGCTGGGCCGTCTGACCTCGGCAGCCACTTCGACGCGCGCCAATGCGATCTGCGCCGTCTGCCACGCGCCGAACAGGAACAATCCGATGAGATTTCCCACCAAGGGTGGATGAAGGGAATGGTCATGAGCGAACGGCGGCAGGAGATTGCAGCGGAAACATCCGGACCGCTGAGTTTCCCGGTTTTCCGGGCACTGTGGATAGCGACCATCGTCTCCAATGTCGGCACATGGATGCACGATGTCGGCGCTGGCTGGCTGATGACCTCGCTGTCGCCAAGCCCGTTGCTGGTTGCGTTGGTTCAGGCGGCGACGACGCTGCCGATGTTCCTGCTTGCCCTGCCGGCCGGAGCGCTGGCCGACATCATCGACCGGCGCAAGATGCTGCTGACGGCTCAGCTGCTCGGCCTGTTCGCAGCGGCTATGCTGGCCTTCCTGACATTCTACAACCTCGTCACGCCCGAAGTGCTGCTGGCCGGAACCTTCATGCTCGGCATCGCCGCAGCGTTCAGTGCCCCGGTGTTCCAGGCAATCGTGCCTGAACTGGTGGACAAGCGGGCCTTGCCGGACGCCGTTGCGCTGAACAGCCTCGGGGTCAACATCTCGCGCGCCATCGGACCCGCGCTCGGCGGCGTCGTCGTCGCGCTTGCCGGCACCCCGGCCGTGTTCGCGTTGAACGCGCTTTCAGTGGTAGGCGTTCTGGCGGTACTGTTCACCTGGAAACGTCCTGAAGCCGTTCACAATCTCCCACCCGAACACTTTTTCGGGGCACTGAAGGCCGGCTACCGCTACACACGGCATTCTCCGGCGATGCGTCTCGTGCTGGTAAGGGCGGTGGGCTTTTTCGTGTTCGCGAGCGCTCTCTGGGCAATGCTACCGCTCATCGCGCGACACGGACTTGGCCTGGATGCAGCTGGCTACGGAGTTCTTCTCGGCTGCATGGGCGCGGGGGCGGTGCTGGGCGCGATCCTCCTGAAGCGGTTGCGCAAAGCGGTTTCCGCCAACACGATATCCGCCGCGGCCACACTGCTGTATGCGCTGTCGATGCTGGGGCTCGCTCTGGTCTCCAATCCGTGGATCGCCGGTGTCGTCATATTTGCGGCCGGCCTCGCCTGGATCGGCATGCTGACCTCGCTGAACGTGGCGGCGCAAATGGCATCTCCCGGATGGGTGAAGGCGCGCGCGCTTGCCGTCTATCTGCTCGTCTTTCAAGGCGCGATGACAGGCGGCAGCGTCCTGTGGGGCTCGGTCGCCACCAGCAGCAGCGTGGCAACAGCGCTTTTGGTCGCGGCAGTGGGACAGGGGATAGGCCTGCTCATCGCCTTCCGCTGGCGCCTGCCGCAGGATTCGGCCAGCGATCTGGCGCCCTCGAACCATTGGGCGGAACCGGTGGTCTCCGTCCAGCCGTCCGAAGACCGCGGTCCCGTCCTCGTCGAGATCGAGTATCGCGTTGAACCCGACCGCCAGGCCGAATTCGTGGAGGCCCTACGCGGGTTCCACTCCGTAAGGCAGCGTGACGGCGCGATACGGTGGGATGTATGGGAGGATGTCGCGGAACCCGGGCGGGTCATAGAAAGCTTTGTCGTCGAAAGCTGGATCGAGCATCAACGGCAGCATGCTCGGGTAACGCGTACCGATCAGCTGGATCAGGCAACGCTCAACGCGTTCCATGTTGATGATCGACCGCCCGTCGTGCGCCATCTCCTGAGACCTCTATGACCGAGTGATGGCACGGTACGCGCCTTGCCACGATGCTCCGGGGCAGGAATCTGTCTGCGGCGGCAATCGGCCCGCAAGATCGGCACTTGCGTAGCAGCATCCGCACCGCAGCACGTTCGCCAATCCGCTAGAACCATCACGCGAAAAGCAGGAGGCGAGCGTTGCGACCAGGTGAGAGCGCCGCTGCGAAAGACCCCTGCCATTTCTGATATCCGCTCAACCTGGTTTGGAAGGAGACTTGCAATGGCAACCATCACCACATCCGACGGGACTACCCTCTTCTACAAGGATTGGGGGCCGAAAGACGCGCAGCCTATCGTATTTCACCATGGCTGGCCGCTGAGCGCCGACGACTGGGACAACCAGATGCTGTTCTTCCTGTCCGAAGGCTACCGTGTGATCGCGCATGATCGCCGCGGCCATGGCCGATCCGACCAGACCGACACCGGCAACGACATGGATACCTATGCCGCGGACGTGGCTGAGATCGCCAAGGCGCTCGATCTGCGCGATGCGGTCCACATAGGCCATTCGACAGGCGGCGGCGAAGTCGCCCGCTATGCGGCCCGCGCCGAGCGTGGCCGGGTGGCGAAGGCCATTCTGATCGCCGCGATCCCGCCGGTGATGGCTCAGTCCGACGCCAACCTGGACGGCGTTCCGATGGAGGTCTTCGACGGGTTGCGCTCCGCCCTGGAGGCAAACCGCGCGCAGTTCTACCGTGATCTGCCGAGCGGACCCTTCTATGGCTTCAACCGGGAGGGCGCGAAGGTCAGCCAGGGCCTGATCGACAATTGGTGGCGCCAGGGCATGAGCGGCGGTGCCAAGGCGCATCATGACTGCATCGAAGTGTTTTCGGAGACCGACTTCACGGAGGATCTGAAGGCACTCACCGTTCCCGTGCTGATCATCCATGGCGAGGACGATCAGATCGTGCCGATCGAGAACTCTGCTCACAAGGCGATCAAGCTCGTCAGGGACGGCACGCTGAAGACCTATCGCGGCCTTTCTCACGGCCTGTTCGCCACGCATCCCGACGTGGTGAATCCGGATATGCTGGCCTTCATCCGCGCCTGACATGCCTTCGCAATAGATGAACGGCGGTCGCGCCCACCGCGACCGCCGAAAGCGCGTCTCCGTGCATCTCCTTCGCACCGTCGCTGCGCGGGGTACACTGCCGGAAAGACGCGGCTTCAGCGGGAGTTTGTTCGGCGCCGTCGGAAGCGTTGGCAATCGGTGCTCGGAGCGCAAAGATAAGGCATGGGAACCATGAATGTCGTCAGGATCGCGATCGCCGGTTTCGGGGGAGTGGGCCGCGCGACGGCCAATCTTCTCCTCGCCCGCCGCGCTCGCTACCGGCAGGTCCATGGAGCCGACGTTCGCCTTGTCGCCGTATGCGGTTCGCGATCCGGACTGGCCGACGCGGACGGTCTCGAAGTCGGGCGCCTGGATGCGCTCGAGCCGGGCCTGTCGGGCCCGGCATTCATCGAGGCGAGCGGCGCCGACATTCTCATCGAGGCGGGCCCCAGCGATTTTCGAACCGGGGGTCCCGGCCTCGCCTATATCCGATCCTCCCTCTCGGCGGGGCGCGACGCGATCGTCATATCCAAGGGTGCGCTGGTCCACAGCGGACCGGAGTTGCTGGCCCTGGCGCGATCCTCGGGCGTGATGCTGAAACTCAGCGGCGCCGCCGCCGCCGCGCTGCCGACCATAGACCTTCTCGAGCACAGCCTGAAAGGCTGCGAAGTGCTCGAAATCGAGGGCATTCTGAACGCCACCACCAACTACCTGCTCGACGCGATGATGAATCAGGACCTCGGCTTGGACGAGGCGCTGAGGCGTGCCCAGGCGGGCGGTTTCGCAGAAGCCGACCCGCGCAACGATACCGAGGGCTGGGACACCGCCAGCAAGCTCATCCTCATCGCCAATTTCGGCCTGGATGCCGACCTGACGATGGACGATCTGGTCGTCGAGGGCATTCAGTCGGTTGCGGCGCACGATATCGAGACGTGGCGAAAGCAGCGTCTCGTTCCCAAGCTCGTCGGGAGCCTCATCCGGACGCACGGCGCGACGCGGGCGGCCGTCGGCGTCCGGACCTACCCGGCGACCGATCCGCTCGCGCATGTGTCGGGAAAGAACAAGGCGATCCGCATCACCACGGACGCGATGGGCGAGACGATCGCGATCGGATCCGGAACCGAGCCTCTCGCCACCGCGGCAGCCGCGCTGAAGGATCTCGAACATATCCTGACGGCAAGAGCGGCGCGGGCCACTCAAGGTTCAGGAGGAGAAGCATGACAGGCAGGACCGCGCAGGTCATCCGGCACATAGGCTTCGAGGACCTGGGCAGCTTCGCGGACCCCTTGAGAGAGGCCGGCTACGACATCGAATACATCGATGTGGCCGAGCGCGATCTTGCGACGCTCGACCCCCTCGGGGCCGATCTCCTCGTGGTCCTGGGCGGTCCGATCGGCGTCTACGATCACGACGCCTATCCGGTCGTCACCGACGAGACAAGGCTGCTGCGGGTACGGCTCCCGGCCGACCGGCCGACGCTTGGCATATGCCTCGGCGCGCAACTGATGGCGGCAGCCCTCGGTGCGCGTGTCTATCCGGGTCCGGCCAAGGAGATCGGCTGGTCGGCACTCGATCTGTCGGATACGGCCGCGCCCAATCCTCTCGCCGTGCTGCAAGACGTGCCCGTGCTCCACTGGCATGGCGACACGTTCGACCTGCCGGAAGGCGGCACTCTGCTCGCATCCACTGCGCTCTGCACAAACCAGGCCTTCTCGCGTGGACCGAATGTGCTCGGCCTCCAGTTCCACCCGGAGGTCCTTGGCGCGCGGTTCGAGCACTGGCTTCTGGGCCATGCAAATGAACTGGCAACGGCAGGCATCGACCCCGTCACGCTGCGCCGCGATGCCAGGCGGCATGCCAGCCGGCTTGAACAAGCCGGCGCCGCGCTCCTCACCGATTGGCTGACGCGCCTGACGCGGTAAGCCTTCGCCTGCAGGGCGCCGCCCGTGACCAATCACTGCAACGCGATGACATGTAGCGGATCGCGCACTGCCCGGCGATAATCGGTCGGGCTCATGCGTTGATGCTTGACGAACACCCGGGCCAGCACCTGGTTCGACGAATATCCCACCTCCTGGGCGATCTCGGTGACTGGAAGGTCCGTCGTCTCAAGGAGATCGCAGGCTTTCGCTATCCTCAGTCGGGTCAGATAGACCCGAGGCGGCACGCCGACGCTCTGCTTGAACATGCGTGCGAAGTGAAAAGGAGACAGCCGCGCCTCGGCTGCCAGTTCGTCGAGGCTGATGTCTTCCGAAAGCCGTTCCCGCATGAGCTCCAGACAGCGCCGCTGTGCCCAGGGGGCCAACCCTCCGCGCGCCGAAGCGAGCGGTGAGCCGGCCAAGCGACAAAGCTCAGCCAGGATCTCGCAACCGGCGGCTTGCGCCAAAAGTCGCGACGGCGCGCCCTCCTCGTGGCAAAGGCGCCAAAGTTGGCGCTGCGCGGACCGGATGTTGGACGAGGTGAACGTCCCGCGATGCAACGCGCCGAAATCGAAAGAGGAAGCCCGATCCGGGGTGTCCTCGAAAAACCGCCTCCAGTAGGCGGTCGGAAACGTCATGGAGCGAATCTGGTGGTTTCTGTCCACCCTGACCGCGTTGGCGAAGTTCGGCGCTGCCAGCAAGAAATCGCCTTGGCGGGTGGTCGTACTGAAGCGTCCCGAGCCAAGGTCTGCGTCCAGGCCAAAGCCGCCGATCAGATCGTAGTGCAGGACGAGGTCCGGCACGGCGGGATCCGACATTTCGACCGCGGGCATGGCGGTCTCCATCAGATTGAGAAAGCCGCCGGGGAACTTGATCGTGCGTACATAGGGGGCAAAGGGGCCCTCACGGAACCACTGGACGAAGGAGGAATATCGCGGCGGCTTCATTGCCTTGCCGCCGCCGCCGCAGGCGCGTTTCCCGGCGCGTTCAGAGAGATTTGGCGCGCCGGATCGCGAACGGCCCGACGATAGTCGGATGGGCTCATGCGTTGATGCTTGATGAAAACCCGGGCGAGGACCTGGTTCGACGAATATCCCACCTCCTGCGCGATCTCCGTGACCGGAAGGTCAGTCTGCGCAAGGAGTTCGCAGGCTCTCTCCATCCTCAGTCGGGTCAGATAGACCCGAGGCGGCACGCCGACGCTCTGCTTGAACATGCGTGCGAAGTGAAAAGGAGACAGTCGCGCCTCGGCTGCCAGTTCGTCGAGGCTTATGTCTTCCGAAAGCCGCGCCCGCATCAGCTCCACGCTGCGCCTCTCTGCCCAAGGGGCGAGGCCGCCCTTGACTTGCGCGAATGGCGCCCCGCCCAACCGGCAGAGTTCAGCCAGAATCTCGCAGCCTGCGGCCTGCGCCAGCAGGCGCGACGGCGCACCCTCCTCATCGCACAAGACCCATAGGTTCCGGACCGCGGATCGGATAGTTGGCGAGGCGAACGTCCCCATACAGAGTTTCTGATAGTCTATAGAGAACCGTCCATCGGCGGCTTCATCCAGAACGGGCTGCCACCGCGCCAACGGAAACGACAAGCTGCGAAGCTCATGAGCGGCGTCAACAATGACCGTATTTGCGAACCTCGGAGCGGAGAGAAAAAAGCCGCCCTTATCGCTCCTCGAATCGAAACGCCCCCCTCCCATATCGCCGCTGACACGGCTGCCACCATGCAGGTCTTGATACAAGACGAGATCCGGGACGGCGGGGTCGGACATGTCCCCGGCCGGCTGAGCGGCTTCAAGCAGATGAATGATACCACCTGCGGACTTCATCGTGCGAACATAGCTCGCTAGGTGACCATCGCTGTACCATTGGGCAAAAGAGGAATAGGCAGGCACGCTCATGCTGTGTCTCCTATGACTATCGCCGATCGGGCTGAGCTGGCGGCCCGCCTCGCGCCTCGCAGATCGATCGGCGATTGGTCAAAGCAAGCATTCTTCCTTCAGGTCGCACGCGAAAGGCACTGCTGCGATCCTCGCTCCGGCCACCCGTAACGATCCAGAAATACCCGTTGAAAGTCGTTTCAACCCCTTCTCACCCCATGGTCGAAACGTTACCGTCTCGACCATAATGGGGAATTTTTGGATGGAACGCAAGAGTATCGACCGCAAAAAAAGACGGAAACCAAGTGGTGCGGCGGTCATGCGACCTGAACTGACGACAGCGCTGTACAGGGCCCTTTTCGAGGAATGGGCGCAGACCGGCTACACGGGGATGAGCCTGGAGCGGGTGGCGGATCGGGCAGGCGCGGGCAAGGCCGCCATCTACCGGCGATGGCCGTCGAAACTTGAGTTCGCGTGCGACGCGATACAGAGCGTCGCGTTCATGCGGTTGGGTTTCGCCGACCAGGGGTCTCTACAGGCAGATATCCTTGCATACCTTAGAGCCACGCGCACGGTTCTGCGACATCCTCTTGTGCGCCGGATAATCCCTGATCTGATTGCACAACGTTCACGTTCGAATGAACTGTCGGCGGTGCTGCATGGCATAGCAGTGGCACGGAGACAGTTCGGGAATCAACTGCTGGACCGCGCCATCGCCCGGAATGAACTCCACGAGCACCTCGACAGGGAACTCGCGATGGATCTGCTCTTTTCCGCGCTCTATGGGCGCATGATCATCCGGAGGAAAAGCTTCACGAATTCTGACCTCGACAGGCTGGCCATTGCTATGGATGCAGCAATCAAGGCCTGCTGACCAGCCCGCTGGCTGCTGCGTTAGGCCTCCACAAATCAAAGCGCAAGATCGGCATCTTCACAGCATGGATCGCGACGCGGCTGCTGCAGCTTCTCTCTAGGGTTCTTTCCTGTACACCGTTCGGCGCCTCGCTGCCGAGCGGCGGGGTCACGGACCAGCCCCTGATCGTCCGGAAAAATCTGAACCATGAGGAAGAGACGACCATGCCCCCACACGACGATCAGAACCTGCGCCTGACAACGACCGCCGGCACCCCCGTTTCCGACAACCAGAACAGCCTCACCGCGGGCGATCGCGGCCCGGTCCTCATGCAGGACTGGCAGCTGATCGAGAAGCTGGCTCATCAGAATCGCGAGAGGATTCCCGAGCGCGTCGTCCACGCCAAAGGTTGGGGCGCGCTTGGCACGTTAAGGATAACCGGCGACATTTCTCACCTGACCTGCGCCAAGGTGCTGCAGCCAGGCACCGCGACACCCATGATCGCGCGCTTCTCCACGGTTGCCGGGGAGATGGGTGCGGCCGACCATGAGCGGGACGTTCGTGGCTTCGCGCTCAAATTCTATACGGAAGAGGGCAACTGGGATCTGGTCGGCAACAACACCCCGGTGTTCTTCATTCGTGATCCGCTCAAGTTCCCCGATTTCATCCATACCCAGAAGCGCCACCCGCGCACCAATCTGCGATCAGCGACGGCGATGTGGGACTTCTGGTCCCTGTCGCCGGAGAGCCTGCATCAGGTGACGATCCTCTTCTCCGACCGCGGCCTGCCGGTCAGCCCGATGCACATGAATGGCTACGGCAGCCACACCTACAGCCTGTGGAACGACGATGGCGATCGGGTCTGGGTCAAGTTCCACTTCAAGACGTCTCAGGGGCATCGCCACTACACGAACGCCGAGGCGGAGGAGGTCGTGGGTAGAACTCGCGAAGGCTATCAGGAAGCGCTGTTCGGCGCGATCGAGGAAGGAAATTACCCTCGATGGATCGTGCAGGTTCAGGTCATGACGGAAGCGCAGGCGGGCGAGTTGCCCTTCAACCCGTTCGACGTCACGAAGGTCTGGCCCCATGCCGATTTTCCGCCGATCGAGATCGGCGTGCTTGAACTCAACCGCAATCCCGATAATTACTTTGCCGAAATCGAGCAGTTGGCCTTCAGCCCGTCGAACGTCGTGCGCGGCATCGGCCATTCACCGGACAGGATGCTGCAGGGAAGGATCTTCGCCTATGCGGACGCCCATCGCTACAGGCTGGGCACGCACTACGAGGCGCTGCCGGTCAACCGGCCCCGGTGCCCGGTGCATCATTATCACAAGGACGGGGCGATGCGCTTCTTCGGCAACATGCCCAATTCCGATGCCTACTACGAGCCCAACAGCTTCGGCGGTCCAATGGAGGATCGCTCGTTCGCCGAACCACCGCTCCAGATCGAAGGTCCGGCTGCCCGGTTCGATCACCGGGAGGGAAACGATGACTACAGCCAGCCCCGCGCGTTGTTCCTGCTGTTCGACGACGGGCAGAAGGCCAGGCTGTTCGCCAACATCGCCGCCGCGATGAAGGGCGTTCCCGAATTCATCATCGAACGCCAGATCGAGCTTTTTCGGCAGGTCCATCCCGATTTCGGCGCTGGGGTATGCGCCGCGCTAGACGCGCTGGACCCACAGTTTTGATCGCGCCGGGCCGATGCGAAAACCCGTCTGAAGGTCCAATAAGCATAAGGGGAAACCAGGCGCGGAAGGCATCACGGGAATGACCAGCGGCATACACCACGTCACCGGCATCACCTCCAATGTGCAGGCCAACGTCGACTTCTATGTCGGCTTTCTCGGGCTAAGGCTTGTGAAGCGCACCGGAGGCTACGCGGACGCCGAGCAGTTGCATCTTGTCTATGGAGACGGCCTCGGCAGTCCCGGCTCGTTGCTGACGTTCCTTGTCTGGGAGGCGGCGGGCCGCGGCCGTACGGGTATCGGCCAGGTATCGGAAGTGGCGTTGGCGGTGCCGCCAGTTTCGCTGGGTGACTGGATTACCAAGGCGCTCGCCGCCAACATTCCGCTCGAGGGTCCATCTCGCGAGTTCGGGGAGCCGGTCCTCCGGCTGAAGGATCCGGACGGGCTGATCGTGAAGCTGGTCGGTGTGGCGATGGCAACGCCGGCCCCACTTCCGAACGCGCCCACCAGGCTGCGGGGCGTCACGCTCCTGACAGACAAGGCGGTAGAGACCGCAAGCTTTCTGGTGCGTTTCGGGTACACGGAAGACCGGCGGTCAGGCGTGGCACAGCGCATGGGTTCCGAAACCGATATCATCGATATCAGGGAGGTGTCCGGTTTCGTGCCTTCCGTGTCCGGCGGCGGGGTGCCCGACCATGTCGCCTTTCGGGCGCGCGACATCGATGAGCTCCGCTCCATGCGGCTTTCGCTGAAGGGCCACGGGCCAACCGAGGTTCATGATCGAAAGTACTTCGTGTCGCTCTACGTTCGCGATCCCGCCGGCATACTGATGGAATACGCGACCGATGGGCCGGGCATGACCATTGACGAAGCGCCTGCCGAGCTTGGCCAGACACTGCTTCTGCCGCCACATGATGCCGATCGCGCAGAGGATCTGAGGGCAATGCTTCCGCAATTCGCCCTTCCCGGCGAAGAGAGATTTCCGGCCCGCGACCTTCCTTTCATACATCGTTTCAACCGGCCGCAAAATCCGGACGGCACGACCTTGGTGTTGCTGCATGGCACCGGCGGCAACGAAGCTGATCTGATGCCGATCGCACGACGCATAGCCCCGCATTCGACGCTGCTCGGCGTGCGTGGCCGAGCGACCGAGGAAGGAACCAATCGCTGGTTCCGCCGTGTCGATGCAACGACGTTCGATCAGCAGGATATCCGTGGCGAAGCCGAAGCCTTCGCGGCGTTTGTCGAAGGCGCCGTAACCGGCTATGGCCTCGACCCCGACAAACTTGTCTTCCTCGGCTATTCCAACGGTGCCAACATGCTGGCGGCGGTCATCCAACTTCATCCTGGCGTCGTGCGCCGCGCGGTTCTGCTGCGCGGCATCCAGACCCTGGAGAAACCACCTGCCCTTGATCTCTCGGACACGAGCGTACTGGCGCTAACCGGACGTGACGATGCCTTTGCTCGCAATGCGCCGGCGCTGGCGGACGCCCTTCTGGCTCATGGAGCGCGCGTCGACAGTCTGGAACTCTCAGCCAATCATGAACTGGCCGCTGCAGACGTCACTGAATCAACTGAATGGATTCAGCGAAAACTCTCTATGAATAGATAGTCCCTTTGCACGAGCAGTCCTATTGGGGCCGAATTGGACTAACCTGCTTCCAAGGGTGTCCGCGACCGCGGGCAGGCTTCGCGATCACCTCGACCGACGGCCGCTGACGATCAGCTCCTGCGCATCAGGATCATCTTCTCCTGCGTCATGTCGCGCATCGTGTAGGGGATGCCGCCGGTGCCGTAGCCGGATTCCCTGCGGCCGGCGAAGGGCATCCAGTCGGTTCGGAAGGCGGTGGGATCGTTGATCATCACGGCCGAGGCATCGAGGCGGTCGGCGGCGCGCAGCGCGACATCTATGTCCTGCGCGAAGATGCTGGCCTGGAAGGCCGTCGGCAGCGCGTTGGCCTGGGCGATCGCCCCGTCCAGATCGCGGTAGCGGTAGACCGCGACCACGGGGCCGAACACCTCCAGCGTCGATATTTTCGCATCGGCAGCGGGGTCGAGCAGAACCGCCGGCTCAAGGGTCGTCTCGGAGAGGCGCTTGCCGCCGGTGGCCAGCGTGGCCCCGCCCTCGACCGCTTCCTCAATCCACTCCCCAACCCTGTCGGCCTCGCGCGGCAGGATCAGCGGTCCGACTTCGGTGTCCTTCAGAGTGGGATCGGCGGTGCGCAGTCTTTCCACGCGGGCGACGAGCCTCTGCGTGAAATCCTCGGCGATGTCGGCATGGACGAAGATGCGCTGCGTCGACACGCAGACCTGCCCGGCATGATAGTAGCCGCCCTTGACGATCGGCTCGATCACCTTGCCGACATCGGCGCTGCGGTCGACGATGGCCGGCGCGGCGCCGCCATGCTCCAGCGCCGAGCGCGTACCGTGCGGAAGCTTGGCGTGGAGCGACCAGCCGACCCGGGCCGAGCCGATGAAGCTGAGGAAGGCAACGCGGCCGTCGGTCGCCAGCTTTTCGGCCAGAGCATTGTCGTCCGTGACGAAGGTCTGGCACCACGGCTCGGGTAAGCCCGCCTCGCGGGCCAGCGCCACGAAATCGAGACAGGACAGCGGTGTCGTGATCGCCGGCTTGACGATGACCGGGCAGCCGACCGCGATGGCCGGCGCGACCTGATGAACGATCAGGTTCAGCGGGTGATTGAAGGCCGAGATCGCCGCGACGATGCCGATGGGCTCCTTGGTGGTAAAGGCCCAGCGGTTCTCGGCGGCCGCAGAAAGGCCCATCGGGATTTCACGGCCGGCGAAATTGCGCAGTTCGTCGGCGGCGTTGTGGACCCCATCGATGGCGCGATTGGTCTCGATGATGGCGTCGGGCAGCGGCTTGCCGCCCTCGCGCGCGATCTGCATGGCCAGATGATCGCGCTTGCCTTCCATCAGTGCAGCCAGCCTGCGCAGGATGGCAATGCGCTGGTGAGGCTTGAGCCAGCCGTCGCGGTCCCTGAAGGTGCGATCGGCGGACTTCAGCTTGCGCTCCAGCGCGGCGGCATCGTCCGTCTCGATCTCCGCGATCGGCGCGCGGTCAAACGCCTGAACGACCTTCAGCATTGTCGGTCTCCTTGCGTTTTCGGGCGCTTGCCGCGACAGGTGCTCACGTGCAGTCCACGTCGGGCGTGCGGTTGCGCAACTCATCGACCAGCACACGGGTATTCTCGGAATAGTCGATCGGCACATCGACCAGATGGACACCGCCGCCGGCGAAAGCGGCCTCGAGCGTCGGCACGAAATCCTCGACTGCGGTGACGCGCGATCCCTTCGCGCCGTAGCTTTCCGCGTAGCGCACGAAGTCGGGATTGCCGAAGCTCATGCCGAAATCCGGGAAGCCGTCCACCGCCTGCTTCCAGCGGATCATGCCATACGCGCTGTCGTTCAGGATGACCACGACGAGGTTCAGCCCGAGCCGCACGGCGGTCTCCATCTCCTGCGAGTTCATCATGAAGCCACCATCGCCGCAGACCGCCATGACGCGGCGGTCCGGATGGAGCATTGCCGCCATCATCGCAGAGGGCAGGCCGGCGCCCATCGTCGCGAGCGCATTGTCGAGCAGCAGCGTGTTGGCGACATGGGTGCGGTAGTTACGGGCGAACCAGATCTTGTACATGCCGTTGTCGAGGCAGACGATGCCGTCTTCCGGCATGACCTTGCGGACGTCGTGAACGATGCGCTGGGGTGTAACAGGGAACCGGTCTTCCTCCGCACGATCATTGATGCGGGCGAGGATCCTCTGGCGCAGATCGAGCATTCCGTCGCCGGGCGTCAGTTTTCCTTGGAGCCGCTCTGCAAGCGCTTCGACGGCGGCACCGATGTCGCCGATCACCTCGATATCCGGGTGGTAGACCTGCTCGACAGTGGCCGACTGGTAACCGATGTGGACGACCCTGGGCCCGCCGGCGCTCTTCATCAGGAAGGGCGGCTTCTCGACCGTGTCGTGGCCGATGGCGATGATCAGGTCGGCGCGCTCGACGGCCTCGTGGACATAGTCGCCCTCCGAGAGCGCTGCGGTTCCCATATAGAGGTTCGAGCCGCCGGTGACCGCGCCCTTGCCCATCTGGGTATTGAAGAACGGCAGCCTCGTGCGCCTCACGAAGCTCGAAAGCGCCTCGACCAGCGCAGGCCGGTTGCCTGCCGCACCGACCATCACGAGCGGCCGCCTGGCGGCGAGGATCATCTCCGCCGCCCTGTCGAGCGCGGTGGCATGGGGAACGGGGCGCTCCAGCGAGTGGCGCGGAATGACGGAGGCATTCTCGACCTCCTCGGCCGCGATGTCCTCCGGCAGTTCCAGATGCACCGGCCCGGGTCGCTCCTCCATCGCGACGCGAAACGCGTCGCGCACCGTCGCGGGGATGGCGCCGGCGCTGACGATCTGACGCGTCATCTTGGTCAGCGGTTTCATCGAGGCGACGATATCGACGATCTGGAAGCGGGCCTGTTTGGCGCTCATCACCGGCTTTTGGCCGGTAATGAGGATCATCGGCATGGCGCCGAGGTGAGCGTAGGCCGCGCCGGTCGAGAAGTTCAGTGCGCCCGGTCCGAGCGTGGCGAGGCAGACGCCGGGCTTGCCCGTCAGCCGCCCATGCGTCGCGGCCATGAAGGCCGCGGCCTGCTCATGACGCGTCAGGACCAGTTCGATGCTGGAGGTCCGCAGCGACTCCAGCAGGTCGAGGTTCTCCTCGCCCGGCACACCGAAGACGTGGTCCACGCCCTCGTTCTCCAGCGCGGCGACAAAAAGGTCCGATCCTTTGAGCATGGTCTAAAGCCTTGTGTTGACGGTTTCGACGGAACGCGCGGCGATCATGAACGTTCAGACGAACCTTCCGATCACGTATATTGCGCTGGAGGCTGGGGACTCTTGGAATCAGGTCCCCGCACGGGTTTTCTCAGGCACATGCGGTTGAGCCCATCCGACCATAGACGAGCGGTCCGCGATCCCGTCTGCTCTATAGCGCTGCAGTGACCTTCACCAACACCTCTACAGGTTCAAGCCTCGGCCGCGGAGCTCTCACCTGCGCCATATCAAGGCCCCGCCATAACGGCGATCATCGCCGTTCCTGCCAGCATCGCGATCACCGATCGACGGGAGTGCCCTGTGTGATGAGCGCGCATTGACGTGTCACGCTTGCTCGGAGCCGGACGGCGCAGTGGCTTCTCGGACAGCCGCTACCGCCTCGGCGATGGGTACGTCGCCGCCGGTCACCTCCAGGATCAGGCGGCTCAGGTCGGGCGATTTGAGCAGCGCGACGACCGTGGTTGCGACGTCGTCGCGCGTGATCTCCTCGTGGACCCTGGCGAGACCAAGATCGACCCGACCCGTCCCCGGATCGTTGAGAAGCGCAGAGGGGCGCACAATCAGCCAGTCGAGATCTGTCTGAACGAGCGCGATTTCCGCCCGCTTCTTCTGAACCATGTAGTGCTCGAACGAAGCGTCCATGCGCCGCTCGCGCCAAGCTTCGGGGAAGACGGAGACGAGTATGAACCGTCGCACGCCGGCGAGCGCTGCCGCCTCTGCGAGCTTGCCCGGTCCATCGCCATCGATGCGGGTCGTCGCATCGTCGCCGTCCTTGCCGCCGGCGCCGGCGCTGAAGACGACCGCGTCGGCGCCGCGCACCGCGTCGGCGAGCTCATCGACCGACATCGCGACGAGGTCGCCGAACTTGGCCTTGATGCCGAGGGACGCCAGCGCCTCGACCTGACGCTGCTGACGTACAAGACCGGTGGGTTCGTCGCCCGCCGCGGCGAGTTGCTCCCGGACACGACGGCCGACGCCGCTGCCGATACCAACGATGAATACCTTCATGCTTTTTCTCCATCGTGGGGAAGCGCAAGATCGCGACCCCGTCGACCGGCTCGCCCTCGAGCCCCTCGTGAGGGCTGTAGAAGGCAAGCGGTTCTAGCGGATGCGCGTCGCGCGCGGCCGGCGTCCGCTCCCGGTAGCGATCGAGCGCCTGCTCGTCGGTAACCGTGTCACGGACGAAGACCACGTAGGCGCTCATGCCGACGCTCCGAGTTCCTCGACCAGGCGCCGGGCGGCGCCGGCGGACGAGGCCGGGTTCTGGCCGGTGATCAGCAGGCCATCCTGTACGAAGTACGGACCCCAGTCAGGACCCTTCGAATAGATGCCGCCCTTGGCCTGCAACTCGTCCTCGACGAGGAACGGCACGACTTTCGTCAGGCCGACGGCGGCCTCCTCGCTGTTGGTGAAGCCGGTGACCTTCTTTCCTTCGACGAGCGGACGGCCGTTCGGCGTCTTAACGTGACGGAGCACGCCCGGCGCGTGGCACACCAGCGCGACCGGCTTGTCCGCGGCAAGGAAGCTTTCGATCAGCGCCGCCGAGACTGGGCTTTCGGCGAGATCCCACATCGGGCCGTGGCCGCCTGGATAAAAGACCGTATCAAAATCAGCCTGGGATATGTCGGCGAGCTTCACGGTATTCGCCAGCGCTTCTCGCGCCTCGGCGTCGGCCTCGAAGCGGCGCGTGTCCTCGGTCTGGAAGTCGGGCTCGTTGCTTTTGGGATCAAGCGGCGGCTGGCCGCCGTCCGGCGACGCGAGCGTGATCTCGTAGCCAGCTTCCTTGAACACATAATAAGGCGCGGCCAGCTCTTCGAGCCAGAAACCGGTCTTGCGGCCGGTGTCGCCGAGCTGGTCATGCGACGTCAGAATCATTACAACTTTCATGACTTTATTCTCCTATAGGATGTTGGTACGGGCCGCCGCAGCGGCAAGAATAATCGCGGGCGCGGAGGTACCCACGCACCGAATGCTGGGGTTCGTGAAGCTCCGCGTCCTCATGGTAGATGATCCGGATCGCCGCGATGCGCCGTGTAGGGTCGCGCTCGCCGAACACCAGGTCGAGATTGGCCTGCATGAGCTTCTCGAAATCCATCCGTGCCTCCATTGTGTAGTTCTGGGCGGCGACATGGATGACGAGGCTTGGACCTTTCCGGGCCGCCTCGCCATCCCTGCTCGAATCAACCCGCCGAGCTCGGCACCGGCGTGTTGAGCAGTTGCTGCTCCCAGAGATAGGCGATGGCGCTGCCGCCGATGTGGTACTTGAGGGCGTCGTTCAATTCGGTCGCGGTCTCGGCCCGGGCCCAATCGCGTTGCCATTCGGAAGCCAGGGCCAGCCAAGTCATCATGTTGATGCCGGCTGCGATCATGCGCTGAATCGCGACCTCGTGGGCCTCGAGCGAGGTGCCGCCCGACGCATCGGTGATCACGGTCACGTCCCAACCTTCTCCCGCCGCCTGGATCGCCGGCATCGCGACGCAGATCTCGGTCCACAGGCCGGCGATAATCAACTGCTTGCGGCCCGTCGCCTTGACCGCATCGACGACCTTCGGATCCTCCCAGGTATTGATGAACGTCCGGTCGATGACCTCGTGGTCGGGGAACACCTCGGTGACGTGCGGGAAGATGACGCCGCCGCGGGCGGCAATTACGCTGGTCAGAATCGTGGGAACGCCGAACACCTTGGCCACCTTAGCGAGCGCGGTCGTGTTGTTGACCACCGCCTGCGGATCGTGGCTGTTCAGGTTCGCCAGCTGGTAGGGCTGATGGTCTATCAGGACGAGTACGGAATCCTCGGGGCGAAGAAGCGAGGCAAGGCCGTTGCGAAAAGTCATTCCAATCTCCTGGGTCTTGAGGGAAGCGCTCATTTGGCTGCTTGAAACCTACCAAAGGCTCTCGGGCAATGCGGTGCAGGTCGTGCCACTCTGGTGCCGTTCTTGCTTCCAATCAGGCTCGTTGCTGCGCGAAGACTTGAGTTCGTTCAGTTTCTTGGAAAGGGTACGAAGATCGCTCGGCAGGATCAGGCGATCCGACGACAGAGGATGATACACATGAGTTGGAACCCAGCACTCGAACCCGGTTGTCCCGACGAGGTCGGCATAGACGCGATCGAGACCCTGATCGTCCCGCGTTCCCGCGACCTCGGCGATTTCCAGGTCCGGCGCGCCCTGCCGGCACCGAAGCGGCAGATGGTCGGGCCGTTCATCTTCTTCGACCAGGCAGGGCCGGCAGAGTTGCTGACCGGGCAGGGCGTCGACGTCCGGCCGCATCCGCATATCGGCCTCGGCACGGTCACCTACCTGTTCCAGGGCGACTTCCATCACCGCGACAGCACCGGCGCCGACCAGATCATCCGCCCCGGCGCGCTGAACTGGATGGTCGCCGGGCGCGGCGTTACCCATTCGGAACGCACGTCGGCGGCTGCGCGGAGCGGCCCGAATAGTCTGTTCGGCATCCAGACCTGGTTGGCCCTGCCGGACAGCCACGAGGACGTGGCGCCTAGCTTCGAGCATCACGGCAAGGAGACTCTACCCGTCATCGAGGATCGCGGCGTCTCGGTTCGGCTCATTCTCGGGAACGCCTATGGCAAGACCGCGCCAGCGACGATGCTTTCCGAGACGTTCTACGCCGATGTGAAGCTCGAGCCGGGAAGCCGGCTGCCCATGCCGGACAACCACGAGGACCGCGGCATCTACATCGTCCAAGGCTCGATCTCGGTCGCCGGACAGGAATTCGAGGCGTCGCAGATGATGGTGTTTCGGCCGGGCGATCGCATCACGGTGGCCGCCGGACAGCGGGGGGCGCGATTGATGATTCTCGGTGGCGCGACCTTCAACGGACCGCGCTACATCTGGTGGAACTTCGTCGCCTCGTCGCAGGAGCGCATCGAACTCGCCAAGGCGGAATGGCGCGCCGCGAACTGGGGCAAGGGGCGCTTCGATCTGCCCGTCGACGACCGCAGCGAGCACATCCCCCTTCCGGAATGACCGGAACCAGCCTGGAGAAACGACAATGAACAAGTGGCCCCACCTCGATTACCTCGGCTGGCGCGAAACGTGTTCGGCGCTGCATCTCTATCTGCAGATCGCCGGCAAATACCGGCTCGCGCACACGCCGTGGCTCAACCATTCGTGGCACGCGACCTTCTACGTGACGCCGAACGGCCTGGCCTCCTCGCCCATCCCGGACGGGCCGGGCATCGAGATCCTGTTCGACCTGCGCGAGCACAAGGTTGTGGGCACCTGCGGCAATGGCCGCAGGAAATCGTTCGATCTCGGGCCGATGACCGTCGCGACATTCCACGCGAGCTTCGTGCAACTGATTTCCGAACTCGGCGGCACTCCCACCTTCAACGGCAGTCCGAACGAGGTGCCATTCCCGGTTCCCTTCGCCGAGGATGATCGCGACCGGCCCTATGACCGCGAAGCCGTTCAGCGCTTCCATCAGGCCCTGATCGCGGTCGACAAGGTCTTCAACCGGTTCCGCACGTCGTTTCTGGGCAAGTCCAGTCCCGTTCACCTGTTCTGGGGCAGCTTCGACCTCGCGGTCACCCGCTTTTCGGGACGGCGCGCGCCGCTTCATCCCGGAGGCGTCCCGGCACTGCCGGACGACGTGGCGCAGGAGGCCTACGACCGCGAGGTCTCTTCGGCAGGCTTCTGGCCGGGCGGCGGCGACATCGACTATCCCGCCTTCTATTCTTACGCGTATCCGGCGCCCGGCGGTTACCGCGCCGCGTCGGTCCGGCCCGATGGCGCGTTCTGGCACGAGGGCCTGTCGGAATTCGTCCTCCCCTACGATTCCGTGCAGTCGGCTGCCGATCCCGACGAAGCGCTGACGGCATTCCTCGTCTCGACCTACGAGGCCGCCGCCGATCTGGGCGGGTGGGACCGTGATCTTCTGGAATGCGCGCACGGCAAGCCCCGACAGGTGCGCACGCCTGATGCTGCGCTGTCGAAGGACGCGCCTGCGGTGGACGACGGTACGGTCGAGCGGGAAGATGGTCCGTCGAAGGGACGCTACCGTCTGGTCGTCGATGGCGTCGAGGCAGAAATGACTTACAGCCGCGCCAGCGACGGCCTGATCATCATCGACCACACGGAAGTGCCCGCGGCCCTGCGCGGCCGCAAGGTGGGCGAGCGACTGGTGCGCCAGGTAATCGAGGATGCGCGGCGCGACAGGGTCGAGATCATTCCGCTCTGCCCGTTCGCGAAGGCGCAGATCGGTCGCCATTCGGAATGGCAGGACGTGCTGCGTCGGTGATGGGAGGATGGCGGCGGCTCTGCACACCTTCCCCTCCAATCGGAGCGAGAGCAACAAGTAGGAACATTCCAACGGCAGGAGCGATGAAATGAACGATGTAAAATACCGGATTGTCGAACACGACGGCGGCTGGGCCTATCGGGTGGACGGGACATATTCCGAGACCTTTCCGAGCCATGATGCGGCCTTCGGCGCGGCGCGGCGGGCGGCCTGCAAGCAGTTGCGGCCGGGCGAGACCACGGGCATCGTCTGGGAGGACGCGACCGGCCACTGGCACGCGGAACTCTCGCGCGCCGGCGACAGGCCCCAAGCAGAGGTCATCGGCTGATGCAGCGCTGCGGCCTCGTCGTCGGAGATCGGACCGTCTCCTTCCGGCCCTGATCGCGACGTCGGGAGAACATTTCCCAGCTTCAGCAAGCCGGGCAGATGCCAGACCGGGATAGGGTGGGGAACGGTCAGACCGCTTTTTGGAATGGTGCTCGCGCGCGCCCTCGTGGCAATCCCGGCTATTTCGGTGTGGGCGCGCCGTAGCGCAGGCCATCCAGCAGTAGCATGACCATCCGTTCGGTGTGAGCCGCCCCATCGTCCCCGGAAGCCACGGCGAGGTTGCCGATCGCGCGCAGCAGATCGTAGGGAGCGACGAGCAGTTTCACCTATGTACAGCGGTGAGAAATCTCGCTGGCTGTTTCTATCCATCACTATTTGACTACGATCACAAAATGGACATGCCCACTCTTCCGCCATCACCCTGCACCCAGCTATCTTGCCACTACAAAGCCTTGCAGCGACCTTACCACCTTCAGGCGAAATGTCATCGCCGCGGCCCCTCCAGGAGGCTTGCCGCAGGTTTAGCATCCTTCAATATGATATCTGCCCATTCCTGAGCTAGCTCACGCCGCCGCTCTAGGTGCAAAGCACGATTGTAGGCGGCCTCCACTTTATCTTTTGGAGTGTGAGCCAGCATTAGGTCGATGATGTACTTGTCGCTGGGAAACCTCTCGTTCATGACGGACGAGAATGTCGAGCGCCAGCCGTGCGGAACATGATGGCCATGGTAGCCGGCGCGGTTCAGGAGATAGCCCATGGCGTTCTCGCTCATTGGCTTGTGCGCGTGGCGCGTATTGGGGAAGGCGAGGGGGCCACGGCCTGAGATAGTGCGTAGCGCCTCGATAGCTTCGATCGCCTGCAAAGGGAGCGGCACCAAGTGATCGCGCGCCTCATCGCTCTTATGCTTGAGTCGCATTTTCATGCGTTCGGCTGGAATGCGCCAGACGGGCGCCTCGGAATCTAGGTCCGTCCATTCGTCCCACGGCGTTCCAGCCAGCGTGCCGGGGCGAACAGCCGTGAGTGCAAGGATACGGAGCGCGAGCTTTGTGAGGGGGTGGGCCGGTTCCGCTTCCGCCTTGGCAAGCATCTCGCGGGCTTGGTCTAGGTCGGTGATGGCGGGTTGCTTGCCCTTCTTCATAGGTGCCATCGCGCCTTTGACCTGAGCGCCGGGATTACTTTGGGCGCTGCCAATTGCGATGGCGCGGTTGAAAACCGCTTCAATGCGTTGCCTGATGCGGCGGGCAGTCTCCTTTGATCTCGCCTCCACTTTGCTCAGGACGGCATACACGTCAGAGGCGTTGATATCGCGGATGGCCATATTTCCCAGAATAGGGGAAGACATCATTCCCGAGGCTGGTGATAACGTCATCGGCGTGGCGCGGCACCCAAGTGTCCTTGTGCAACCTGTACCATTCCTGTGCGATCTCCTCGAACGTCTCAGTCTTGGCGGCGTGCTTAGCGAGCTTCTTCTGCACTGAGGGGTCGCGGCCGGTTTTCAGGGCTTCCTTGGCCTCGTCGCGCGCCTTGCGAGCGTCAGCAAGCGAAACGCCAGGATAGGCGCCGATCGACAGCACCTTTTCCTTGCCGCCGAACTCGTACCGAAACCGCCACAGCTTGCCGCCTGCTGCGCTTACAAAAAGGTGCAGGCCGGCGCCGTCTGTCATTTTGTATGGCTTGCCTGCCTTCTTGGCGCTCTTCACTTGGGTGTCGGTAAGCATCCCGCGCTCCTTGAAAATACCCGGTTTCCAGACCGGCATACCCGGAAAAATACCCGGCTTCAACTGGGAACGATACCCGGCGCTTGGGTCGTTTTGGGACAGCGAAGAAGGGGAAAATTCAGCAATCTCAACCGTTTATGGGGCTATTTGGGATTATCTGGGAAAGGTTGCTGGCGGAGGGAGTGGGATTCGAACCCACGAGGCGGTTGCCCGCCTGCCGGTTTTCAAGACCGGTGCCTTCAACCACTCGGCCATCCCTCCGGGTCTTGTTTCTTTCCGCTTTTCGCTTTCCACCAAGCCCCATAGAGGGGCCTATGTCACCATCTTGCTGGCGAACGCCTGCAAACAATGCCTTCGGCTTTACCGTGCTCGGGATCACAGCGTCAACCTGCCCCCAAGGCATGGCATGCTGGAGCGGGGATTTGCAGCGGACAAAATTCGCACCCCCGATTCCTTTAAACTTCAAACCGATACCCGAAGGAATCTATTTCCCGTTCGCAAAGGCGATGGACCAGTTTGCGGGTGGACGCGTCATAGAACTCACGAAAATCATAGCGGGGCGCTACGTTTATATGACTCAACGCCCGGTAGGGGAGGTCGAGACGATCACACAGTGCCTTGAAATCGGCGCCGAGAGCCTCGTAGCGGCCGACAAAGTCAACCGCGATATGGTCACCGATAGCGTAAACCGGCCAGGAATCGGCAAAATGCCGCCACCGCAACGGGCTGGCGCCTTCTATGAGTTTTGCCACGAAAGTAGGAAATGGATCGCGCGTTTCCGCGGACGCACGCGTCAAAAAAAGATACGATGAAACCATTCGCTCGTAGGAATTTCGAACGAAAGTGAATTTGAAGTGCCGCTCCCAGGCTTTCCTGTCGAATGCCTGTACCTGCTCCGCGTGAGGATGGTCGACGATGGGCCCAAAACTGCTGGCATATGATTTGGCTTGCAAGCCAAGAACCCGCCTGGGCCACTCAGAGCCGATACCCATCGCCGCAAAGATACTTAAGGGGCTACGGAAGCGTAGTGCATCCATGCGGGCCCGAAGATTCGGCCGAATGCCGACTTCCACCCGTTCCCCCTCGGAGCCCAACATGATGTCGAGTGGTCCCAAATGGGGGGCCAGAGCCATATTTATAGCGCTCCCGGCCGTTTTCGGGCAATGAAGGAAAGTGAATTCGTGCCGGTACGATATGATCATGCGTGTGCTCTATATCTTATCAACGTTCTTTTCACGCCTCTTTTGCACGCAAGAATCTGTTCAGATTCTGCACAAGTATGATCGTTGACCGTTCCCCCTCGACAGGCGGCGCTGCCTTCAGCCACTCGGCCGTTCGTCCGGCCCCTTGGGCTGCGTTCTCTTCAGGGATGGCGCGCGGTGCGCGGCGGGGTTGTGCCGGCGGATCATATGGAATACTTGTTCTGCCGTTTTCCCGCCACAAAGCCTTTACAGGCTTATAACGATTTCATGTCCATGACAATTTGGCGCGGGCGGTCTTTGACGCTTCCGCGTGACAAGAAAAAACGAAGTTTGCGAGGGAAGGGCGTTAATGCATTCGCAGAACAGGAGGGGACGGGGGTCGCTTCGGCTTGGCGTTTTCGGCGTGGGCGCCCTTGCTTTGGCGGTTTCGGCCTGCAGCATACAGACCCCGACGGCCGATGTCGAAAAGAGCGGCACGAGCGAATACTTCGCCGAATCGGAATACGGCGTGAAAGCCAGCCCCCGGGTCGCCCAGAAGAAATCGGACCTTCGCAGGGGAGGGGGGCGTCACCAGGTCGGCAAGCCCTACAAGGTCAAGGGCCGCTGGTACCGTCCCGAGCTCGATCCCGACTATGTCGCCGAGGGTGCCGCATCCTGGTATGGCGCGGCATTCCACGGCCGGTTGACGGCCAATGGCGAGGTCTACGACATGACTCACCTGACCGCCGCCCATCCCACCATGCCTCTGCCGAGTTACGCCCGCGTGACGAATCTCGCCAACGGCAGCTCCGTCATGGTCCGCGTGAACGACCGCGGACCGTTCGCGGCGGGACGTGTGATCGACCTGTCGAAGAAGGCCGCGGAAATGCTCGGCTACAAGAACGACGGGGTTGCCAAGGTGCGTGTCGAATATGCGGGCGCGGCGCCCCTGCACGGGCAGGACGACCAGCTTCTCATGGCTTCCTACCGGCCCGGCGACGCCGCGCCTGATCCTTCCGACGGGCTGCCGTCGGGCGTGATGCTGGCCATGAACGGATCGACGCCGACCCAGCCGGTCGCACAGGCGACGAGCGCCTTCGCCGCCCAGCCGCAGGGTGCAGCGTCGGTGTCGCTGCCCAATACTGGCCCCGTGGTGCCGGATCGCCCGCAGGGCGCCCCCATGGAGACTGAACTTGCGCTTCTGTCCTATGCGGATCACCGGGTACAGGCCGCATCGCGCGCCTTCGACGCACTCCTTGAGCCGGAGCTCGACTCCCAGGCGCTGACGGACTGGTGGGCGCGGGGCCATAAAGGCGGCGGCGACGGCGAGGCGAAAGAGCGCCCGGTCGTCAATCTGGGCACCTTCTCCTCGCAGCAAGGCGCAGAAGATATCGCCCGCGCCATGTCCGGCTACGGCGCGGTGACGGTGGAGCGCACGGCGGGGCAGGCCGGCTGGGTCTACGCGCTTTCGCTGGCGCCGCGGGAGGGAGCCGACCTGGACGTGGCACTCCGCGCCGCCTGGACCGCCGGTGCCAAGGATGCGTTCGCGGTTCGCGACTGATCTTTTCTCGGGGTTGCTCAGCCCCGCCGTTGATCGGGGGCGATCACTTCCTGTAACCTTCCCAGGCCGGTATCGGTGAGCTTGGGGGGCGTTTGGTGTCTCGTTTTTGTCAAAGCGTGTTGGCGGCCTTCGTCCTTTTGGCTTTCATGCCGGCCGAGGCGAACGCTCAGCTCTTCGAGACGAAAGCCAAGCAGGCCTACATGATCGATGCCGGGACCGGCACTGTCCTCCTGTCGAAGAATCCCGATTCCCCGTTCCCACCGGCCTCCATCGCCAAGCTGATGACTATGGAAGTGGTCTTCGACGCACTGAAGGGCGGGCGGGTGTCGCTGGAGGACGGTTTCTATATCAGCGAACACGCCTGGCGCACCGGTGGCGCGGTCTCCGGCACGGCCACCATGTTTGCCGAAGTGACCTCGACCGTGCCTTTGGAGGCGCTGATCAGGGGCGCGGTCATCCAGTCCGCCAATGATGCCTGCATCGCCATTGCCGAGGGCATGGCGGGGTCGGAGGAGAGCTTCGCCGGTTTGATGACCCAGCGCGCGCGCAGGCTCGGCCTGGAAAAGTCCACCTTCGTCAACGCCACGGGCCTGCCGGCGGAAGGCCAACAGGTGACGGCGCGCGAGATGACCTCTCTGGCGCAGCACATCTGGCGCGAATATCCTGCATATTACGGCTATTTTTCCGAGCCGGATTTCGAGTGGAACGGCATTCGCCAGCGCAATCGCAATCCGCTGCTGCCGATGGAGATCGGCGCTGACGGCCTGAAGACCGGCTATACGGAGGAATCGGGCTACGCCATCGTCGCCTCCATCGCGCGCCAGGGGCGGCGGCTGTTTCTCACCCTGGGCGGGCTGGAGAGCGAGCGCGAACGGGCGGAAGAAGCGCGCAAGGTCCTCGACTGGGGCATGCGCGGTTTCGAGATGCGCACGCTTTTCGCAGAAGGCGAGGTGATCGGCGCGGCGTCCGTTTATGGCGGGGCGAAAAGCAGCGTCGCGGTGCAACCGGCGAAGCCGGTGGCGATCCTCGTGCCGCTCACCGAACCGGAGCGCCTGTCGGCGCGCATCGTCTACGAGGGGCCGGTCCCGGCGCCGGTGGAGGAGGGCGCCGAGATCGGGACACTGCAAATCCGGCTCGGCGACACGCTGAGCCGGGAAGTGCCGGTCTATGCCGGCGAACCGGTGGCGCGGGGAACGCTGCATCAAAGGGCATTCGACGCCGTCGGCGAACTGCTGATCGGCTGGATGCGGTAAACGGCTGCCAGGGGCACGGCGTCTTCCCGCATCCGAAGCTCTGACGGGCCAACCGGAACGGAAGGTTGGACCTGCGCCTTCGCGGTGATTATGAAGAACACGAAGCGAGGCAGAACTGGAACGATACTTGCCGCGAGGATTCTTCATAACGTTCGAAGGGGGCGAAGGCGCGGGCAAGTCCACGCAGATCCGCCTTTTGGCCGACAGCCTGCGCGCGGACGGCCGCGCGGTGGTGGTCACGCGCGAGCCGGGCGGTTCCCCAGGGGCGGAGGCCGTTCGCCATGTGCTCCTGTCGGGGGCGGCCGAGCCGTTCGGCGCAAGCATGGAAGCCATCCTCTTTGCGGCCGCGCGGCTCGACCATGTGGAACAGGTGATCCGGCCGGCGCTTGCCCGCGGCGCGGTGGTGCTGTGCGACCGGTTCGTCGATTCCTCCCAGGTGTATCAGGGGGTGACGGGCGGCCTGGACCGGAAATTCATGACTGCGCTCGAGCAGGTTACGGTCAAGGACGCCATGCCCGATCTTACCATCATCCTCGACATCGATCCCGAGGAAGGCCTGCGGCGGGCAGCCGCGCGGCGCGGCGAGGCGGGGGCGGACCGCTTCGAAAAGGAAACGTTGCAGATCCACCGTCGGCGGCGCAAGGCGTTTCTCGACATCGCCAGAAAGGAACCTGGGCGCTGTGTGGTGGTCGATGCCACCGGCTCGCCCGAGGACGTGGCAAGGGTGATCGCGCGCGCGGTCGCCAAGGCGATGCCGGCCGACGGGCAGGATGAGTCCAGGCGCGGGGCGGGCCATGTTTGAACGCATCGCGCCCGAACAGCACGACACCCTTCCCGATATCCCGGAGCCGGCGGAGAATCCGATCCTCGTCGGACACGACAGCGCACGCAGCATGCTGGCGGGCGCCTACCGTGCCGGCAAGCTGCACCATGCGCTGCTTCTGGCCGGGCCGAGAGGCATCGGCAAGGCCACGTTGGCCTTCCACCTGGCGCTGCATCTTTTCACACATCCCGACCATGCGATGGCGCCGGACAATTTGGACGCGACAGACCTGGGCACACAGGCCTTTCGGCTGCTGGCCCAGGGTGCGCATCCTGGACTGCTGCATCTCACGCGCCCCTATTCCGAGCGCGACAAGAAGTTCAGAACGGTGATCACGGTGGACGAGATCCGCCGCGTCAACCGCTTTCTTTCCATGACCGCGTCCGACGGCGGCTACCGCGTGGTGATCGTCGATCCCGCCGACGACATGAACACCAGCGCGGCCAATGCGCTTCTCAAGAACCTGGAAGAACCGCCGCCGCGCACGCTTTTCATCCTGATCGCCCATTCCTTCGGCCGGCTTCTGCCGACGATCCGCTCGCGCTGCCAGACCATCAAGCTCCAGCCGCTCGGCGCCGAGGGTCTCGAGGAATTGTTGCACCGTCTCGGCATGGAACTGCCGACCGGCGAGGAGGAGAGGCGGCTTCTCATCGAGCGCTCCGGCGGCAGCGTACGCAGCGCCGTTCTGCTCACCCAGTTCGGGGGACTGGAGATCGCCGCGACGGTGGAAAAGATCCTGGGCGGGCGCACCCTCGACGTGGCGGAGAGCTTTCGCCTGGCCGAGGCGACGGTCGGGCGCGACCGGCAGGTGCAGTTCGATCTTTTCAACCGCATCGCGCTCGACCGCACGGCCGACGCGGCAGCGCAGGCTGCCGAGGATGGCCAAGTCGAACAGGCGGCGCGGCTCGCTTTGCTTTGGGAGGAACTGGCCGCGGACACGCGCGAGGTGGAGGTTTTCAATCTCGACCGCAAGCAGCATGTGATGGGCACGATGCAGCGCCTCCATGCCGCGCTCGGTAACCTTCGGTGAAATGAGCCTGTCAGCGCATGGCATTCATGGCCGCGATGCGCTATCTGGGCGCGAGCCAACGACACATCCCGGGCATTCATTCTCATGACGCGCGAGACCTTCTATATCACCACGGCGATTTCCTATCCCAACGGCAGCCCGCATATCGGCCATGCCTACGAGCTGATCGCGACGGACGCGCTGGCGCGCTTCCAGCGTTGCGACGGCAAGGATGTGATGTTCCTGACGGGCACCGACGAGCACGGTATCAAGATGCTGCAGACGGCGCGCAAGGAAGGCGTTTCCGCCCGTGAACTGGCCGACCGCAACACACCGGAGTTCCAGCGCATGGCAAAGGCGCTGAACGCCTCCAACGACGACTTTATCCGCACCACGGAAGAACGCCACCGCATCGCCTCGCAGGCCATCTGGAAAGCGATGGCGGAGAAGGGCGATATCTATCCGAGCACCTATTCGGGCTGGTATTCCGTGCGCGACGAGGCCTATTACGGCGAGGAGGAGACGGTGGTGCGCGAGGACGGCGTGCGCTACGGCCCGCAGGGCACGCCCGTCGAATGGGTCGAGGAGGAAAGCTACTTCTTCCGCCTCTCGGCCTATCAGGAACCGCTCCTGGAACTCTATCACGACAATCCGGACTTCATCGGCCCGGTCGAGCGGCGCAACGAGATCACGAGCTTCGTCCGCTCGGGACTGAGGGATCTTTCCATCTCGCGCACCACCTTCGACTGGGGCGTGCCGGTTCCCGGGGACGAGAAGCATGTGATGTACGTCTGGGTGGATGCGCTCACCAACTACATCACGGCCGTCGGCTATCCCGACCAGGCAGCCGAGCGCTGGCGCTACTGGCCGGCGGACGCGCACATCATCGGCAAGGACATTACCCGTTTCCACGCCATCTACTGGCCGGCTTTCCTGATGTCGGCCGGCCTGCCGCTGCCCAAGCGGGTCTTCGGCCACGGCTTCCTGTTCAACCGCGGGGAGAAGATGTCGAAGTCGGTCGGCAACGTCATCGACCCCTTCGCGCTGGTGGCGCATTACGGGCTCGACCAGGTGCGCTATTTTCTGCTGCGCGAGGTGCCGTTCGGGCAGGACGGCAGCTACAGCCACGATGCGATCGTCCAGCGCACCAACGCGGATCTTGCCAATGACCTGGGCAATCTCGCCCAGCGCTCCCTGTCGATGATTGCCAAGAACTGCGACGGCAAGGTGCCCGAGCGCGGCACGCTGAGCGAAACCGACCGGGCGTTGCTCGGCCAGGCCGAGGCCGCGCTCGCCACGGCGCGCGAAGCCATGGGACGGCAGGCGATCCATACCGCACTCGCCGCGATTTTCGAGGTCGTCGCCGAGGCCAACCGCTATTTCGCCGCCCAGGAGCCCTGGGCGCTGAAGAAGACCAACCATGCGCGCATGGAGACGGTGCTTTATACGACGGCCGAGGTCCTGCGACGCATCGCCGTTCTTTGCCAGCCCTTTATGCCGGGTTCGGCGGAAAAGCTCCTCGACCTGCTTGCGGTGCCTGCGGACCGGCGCGGCTTCGCCGACGTCGCCGAGGCCGGCATGCTCGCGCCGGGCGTGCAATTGCCGGCGCCGCAGCCGGTCTTCCCGCGCTATGTTGAGAAGGAGGAGAACGGGCAGGGGAGCCGGGCCTGATGCTGGTCGACAGCCATTGCCATCTCGATTTTCCCGATTTCGAGGCGGAACGGGACGCGGTGGTGGAGCGTGCGACGGCGGCCGGCGTCGGCCTGATGGTCACCATCTCCACACGTGTCGCGAAATTCGACGGAATCCGTGCCATCGCCGAGCGTTATGAGAACGTCTTCTGCACGGTCGGTACGCATCCGCATAATGCCGGCGAGGAGACATCGGTCACCGCCGATGATCTCGTCGCGCTGGCCGCCCACCCCAAGGTGGTCGGGATCGGCGAAGCGGGCCTCGACTACCACTACGACAAGGCGCCACGCGCGGACCAGGCAAGGGGGTTCCGCACCCATATCGAGGCGGCGCGGCGCACGGGCCTGCCGCTCGTGATCCACGCGCGCGAGGCCGACGACGATATTGCGGCGATCCTGCGCGAGGAAACGGGGAAGGGGGCTTTCCCCTTCATCCTGCACTGTTTCTCCTCCGGGCCGGCGCTCGCCCGGACGGGCGTGGAGCTTGGCGGCTATGTCTCGTTCTCGGGCATCCTGACCTTCAAGAAGTCGGAGGCGCTGCGCGAGATCGCCAGGGGCGTGCCGCACGACCGGCTGCTAGTGGAGACGGACGCGCCTTACCTCGCGCCGGTGCCTTATCGCGGCAAGCGCAACGAACCGGCCTATGTGGCCAAGACGGCGGCGGTCCTTGCCGAGACGGTCGGCGTTTCGCCCGATGAGATCGCGGCGCTGACCACGGAGAATTTTTTCCGCGTCTTCGCCAAGGTGCCGAAAACGGTCCGGAAGGGGGCCTGACCTTGGCCGACCGGCTGCGTCTGACCATTCTCGGCTGTGGGTCGTCTCCCGGCACGCCGCGCATCATGGGCGACTGGGGCGCCTGCGATCCTGCCAATCCGCGCAACCGGCGCCTGCGCGCGGCGGCGCTGGTGGAACGAATCCGCCCCGACGGACGCGTCACCCGCGTGGCGATCGACACCGGTCCCGATTTCCGGGAGCAGATGATCGCGGCGAAGGTGCCGCGTCTCGACGCCGTCGTCTACACCCATCCCCATGCCGACCACATCCACGGGATCGACGACCTGCGCGGCTATGTGCTCGTGCAGCGGCGGCTGATGGACATCTACGCCGACCGGGTGACCATGGACCGCCTGCGCGAGGGCTTCCGCTACTGTTTCGAGACCCCGCAGGGCAGCAACTATCCGCCGATCGTCGCACCGCATCTGATCGACCACGACGAACCGTTCGCGATTGACGGGGAGGGGGGCGCCCTCACCTTCACACCGCTGCCGCAGATACATGGCGACATCCGCTCGCTCGGCTTCCGTGTCGGTCCGTTCGCTTATTGTTCCGACGTGAGCGATTTCCCACCCGAGACCGTGCCGCGCCTGGCCGAGCTCGATCTGCTTGTCATCGATGCCCTGCAATACCGTTCGCATCAGAGCCATTTCTCGCTCGGCGAGGCGCTGGAGTGGATTGACCGGCTGAAGCCGCGCAAGGCCGTCCTCACGCACATGCATGTGCCGCTCGACTACGAGACCGTTCGCCGCGAAGTGCCGGACCATGTGGCGCCGGGCTATGATGGCATGGTGCTGGAGACATCTATTTCAAGTGACTGATTTTGCAGAGGGACTTCATGTCGAAGAGCATCGATCGGGTGGCCGCGGCCGCGCGTGAAGCCGGTCTTTCCATCGAAATCGTCCGTATGGGCGAATCCACGCGCACGGCGGAGGAAGCGGCCCGCCAATGTGGATGCACGGTGGACCAGATCGTCAAGTCGCTCGTCTTCGCCGGTGAAGCATCCGGGAGGCTCTATCTTTTCCTGGTGTCCGGCAGCAGAAAACTTGACCTGGATAAGGCCAACCGTCTGGCGGGCGAACGCCTGGTGCGTGCGGATCCGCGCAAGGTGCGCGAGGAAACCGGCTTCGCCATCGGCGGCGTTTCGCCGCTCGGCCATCCCGACGGCGTGGTGCGTTTCGCGGACGAAACACTGCTCGGCTTCGACGAAGTCTGGGCGGCCGCCGGTGCGCACGACGCCGTCTTCGCCGCTGAGCCGAAAGCGCTGGTGAATGCCGCGCGCGCGACGGTCGCAAACCTCGTGGTCTGATGCGGAGCCGAGCACCTGCACAGCGCATATTGATGTCAGTGGAGCGCTCCGGGGCAAGGCGGTGACAGCAATCAATTGGATACGGCCCTTGAGGCTGTCCCCGATTTCCAAAAAATGCAATGAAAACAATGACCCCTGGCGAAACGGCAACGAGTAGAGTCCTTGCGCGTTCTTGTTACGCTCCGAGTTCCTGCGACCGCTTCTGTCCCTCTTCGGTGTGGTCGAGAACGAGCTCAAAACCATGCCGGTCGGCGATATCGCGAAGAATCGCCAACAGTTGCGCCAGCTCCTCCTTCGAAATGGCCGGCAGGAACAGCCGGATCCGGCGATTGTCCTTCGTGAGGACAATCAGATTCCGGTCGATCGGCGCAAAACTGCCAACCATCGAATGCGTGTGGATCAACGCTCGGACCTCGGACCATTCGACGTAATGCCTGCGCCACCAGCCGGGTGCCACCATCGCGTTCGGACCAATGCCGATCGGGGAATTAAGCGCCGCCATTATGTAGCTCGCCAACACCAAGACGAGCGGAGCAATAACCGCCACGGCGAGTGCGACGATGAGGTAGGGTGTCAATTCTCGTCGGTCGACGACGCCTGCAACGACAATCAAAAGGGGCATCGCGAATGTGAAGCCGACGATCTGGCGGGCGGATAGAGAGTATTCGCGCCATGGATAACCGCCTCGCTTCGCTCCAGATCAAACCACGCTTCTTTTCGCATACCTCGTAGCTAGCCTGCATGTCGGCCGGTGTCGAGGCGGGGCCTGAACGCGACTTCGTTGTTTCCTACAGGAAATGCCATGCTCCAAGCTACTGATACCGCGATCCTTGGAAAAGCCCGTAACGGGTGGAAGACTTGCTTCGGCCCAATGTCGGCACAGTCCGCGAGATCGCCGATCGAGAGTCCCCCGGGAATGCCTTGGTAGAGCCCGTGCTAGTAAGTTCCATAATCTATCTTATGCGATCTGCGGCAATAGGTCAGTGCATTCTATCTTGAAGTGCGACTTTGCAGCGATATCAAGTGCTTATCGCAGGCAAGGAATCACTCGTGAAACGCACCTACTCCCAACTCGATTTGGACGAACGTCGGAAGATTGAGCGCTGGCGACATGCCGGCGTCACCGTCGATGTGATTGCAGAGAAGCTTGGTCGACATCGCTCGACGATTTTCCGGGAGATCGCACGGAACAAGTTCGAGGATCCAGAAATGCCCGAATTGACCGGTTATTTCTGCGTGGCGGCGAATGGCAAGGCCAAGGAGCGTCGCAGCCGCCATCGCAAGCTGGTTCGGCATCCGAGACTTCGCGAGTCGATCATAGAGCGCATCAAGCATGGCTGGTCGCCAGAGCAGATCTCCGGTCGTCTGGCTCATGAAAGAAGCAGCGTCCGCGTCTGTCACGAGACGATCTACCGCTTCGCTATTCGAGCGACGGCCAGGAAATGAAGTTGTGGCGCTATCTTCCGGAGAGCCGGGCCAGACGCCGCCATGGCCGCAGGTACAGCCCGGAACTGAGCATTCTGCATCGCCCAGACATCGTTCGGGACCGCAAGCAAATCGGTCACTGGGAATGCGACCTGATCCAGTTCCGTAAGAAGTTCGGCAGGGCCAACGTCACATCGCTGGTCGAGCGCGTCAGCCGCTTCACCGTCTTCCTTCGCAACAACGACCGCCAGTCACGATCGGTCATGGACGGGCTGATAGATGTTCTGGGTCCCCTTCCCCATGCGGCGCGTCGGTCGATCACCTTTGATCGCGGCACGGAGTTCACGGACTGGCCTTATCTACAAGCCGGCCTGGGCGTTCAGACCTGGTTCTGCGATCCACAATCGCCCTGGCAAAAAGGCACCGTCGAGAACACCAACAGACGCGCCCGAAGATGGCTTCCGAGAGATGTCGACCCACTGTCGATCGAGGACCGCGACCTTCACCAGATATGCGCCCATCTCAACTCGACCCCGCGCAAGTGCCTGGGGTTCAGAACACCGGCCGAAGTGTTCCGTCAAAAGCTGCTGGCCGCCAATCGGTGAAGCAGTTACTCTGTCCAGGCTGCAAGGTCGCACTTCAGCGAGAACTCACACTCGGGCAGGTCCTCTCCTGACAGGCGGTGCTCTCTTTTCCACGCCTCCAGCCGGCACGCAACTTGAGAACGGCGTCGAGGCGCGCTACGGCTTTGTCTCAGTCACAGCAGAACGTCGGGTCCATGAAGCCTTCCAAAGATATTTCCCGCCTGATCGAGATCATGGCGGCCTTGCGCGATCCGGAGACAGGCTGCGCCTGGGACGCCGAGCAGGACTTCGCTTCAATCGCGCCCTATACGATCGAGGAAGCCTATGAGGTGCTCGATGCGATCCAGCGCGGTGATATGAATGACCTGCGCGACGAGTTGGGCGACTTGCTTCTGCAGGTGGTCTTTCATGCGCGCATGGCCGAGGAAACCGGCCGTTTCGACTTCGGCGACGTGGTCGAAGCAATCACCACGAAGATGATCCGCCGCCATCCGCACGTCTTCGGCGATGAAGACTCGCGCGAAGCCGGCATGGCCAAGGGCATGTGGGAGCGCATCAAGGCCGAGGAAAAGGCCGAACGCAGGGCGCGGCGGAATGCGGCTGCCGACGAGGGAGAAGAATCCGGCTATCTGGACGACGTCACGATTGCCCTGCCCGCGCTGAAGCTTCAGCAGAGAGCTGCCCGCGTGGGCTTCGACTGGGGCGCTCCGCGACCGATCCTCGACAAGATCGCCGAGGAGATCGACGAGGTGCGCGAAGCGATGGACGAAGGCCAGCACGCTGCGGTGGCCGAGGAGTTCGGCGATCTCCTTTTTGCCGTGGTCAATCTCGGCCGCCATCTGGAGCTCGATCCGGAGACGGCGCTGCGCGCCACGAACGAGAAATTTCGCAAGCGCTTCCATGCGGTCGAGCATGGGCTGACAGCGGAAGGAAAAGCGCTGGAAGGCGCTTCCCTGGATGAGATGGAAACGCTCTGGAACCGCGCAAAAAAGATGAAGTAGACGCGATTATTTCCTGTTTTCATTGGATAATCTACGGCTTATCTCCTCGCGCGCGGCATCGGTCGCGCGGATTTGGATCGTAACGCTGCCATCCTCGTGATTGTTGCGGCCGGTTACCTCCCCATTGCGGTAGAGCCAGTCCACAAGCGGCATCTGCTCGGCCGTCAAGGTCACCTCGAACTCGTGGATACGGCCGGCGACGCGCTGCTCGATCTCAGCCACGAGGGTATCGATACCCTCCCCGCTCACCGCCGAAACGGCCACCGGCGCGGTTTCGTCGGCGTGCCTGCGCAAAAGCCTTTCGCGATCGCTCCCGGCCAGTTGATCGATCTTGTTCCAGACCTCGACGACGCGATCGGAATCGGATGCTTCGATGCCGAGGCTTTCCAGCACTTCCGCGACGTCGCTGGCGTGCGCGGCCGTGTCCGGATCGGATATATCGCGCAAATGGATGATCAGGTCCGCCTCGACCACCTCCTCGAGCGTGGCGCGGAAGGCGGCGACCAGATGGGTCGGCAGATCCGAGATGAAACCCACCGTGTCGGACAGGATAACCACCGTGCCGTGCGGAAAACGCACGCGTCTCAAGGTCGGGTCGAGCGTGGCGAAGAGCATGTCCTCGGCCATCACAGAGGCACCGGTCAACCGGTTGAACAGCGTCGATTTTCCGGCATTGGTGTAGCCGACGATGGCGACCACCGGAAACGGCACCTTGCGCCGCTTGGCCCGGTGCAGTTCGCGCGTGCGCCGCACCGTCTCCAACTCGCGCTTGATGCGGATGATGCGCTCCTGCAGAAGCCGGCGGTCGGCCTCGATCTGCGTTTCGCCCGGGCCGCCCATGAAGCCGCCGCCGCCCCTCTGGCGTTCAAGGTGGGTCCAGCTTCTCACGAGGCGGCCGCGCTGATACTCCAGATGCGCGAGATCGACCTGCAGGCGTCCTTCCTTGGTGCGCGCCCTGTGCCCGAAGATTTCCAGGATGAGGCCGGTGCGATCGAGCACCTTTGCTTTCAGATCGCGCTCCAGGTTGCGCTGCTGCACGGGTGAGAGCTGGTGGTCGATGATAACGACCTCCGCTCCTCCATCGGCGGCGATCTCGGCGAGCTCGGCAACCTTTCCCGCCCCGATCAGCGTCGCCGGGCGCGGTGCCGAGAGCGTGACCGTCTCACTGTAAACGACATGGAGATCTATGGCCTCGGCGAGCCCAACCGCCTCATCGAGGCGGGCCCTCGGCGAAAGCGACATGTGCCATTCCGTCCCGCCGATATCCGCGCGCCCGCGGGCGCGCGGCGTCAACACCGGCGTGACCACGACGGCCTTTGTGATCACGCTTGTACCGGTGTCAGCACCCTGCGTGCGTCTCGCCCTGGGTTTCTCCGCCAATCAGCCTTCCCGACTGCTTTCCTCGGCCTCGTAAAGTTGCACTGGCTGGCTCGGCATTATCGTCGAGATGGCGTGCTTGTACACGAGCTGAGAATGACCATCACGGCGCAGCAACACGCAGAAGTTGTCGAAGGACGTGACGACGCCAGTCAACTTCACGCCGTTGATGAGAAATATCGTGAGCGGATTCTTGCTCTTTCGAACGGTGTTCAGGAACAAATCCTGCAAATTTTGCGAACGCTCCGCCATTGTTCTGTTCTTTCACCATCCCCTGCGCTTCGCGCGGCAGTAGCGCAAATGTCACCCCGCCCTGTCAAGCGCGGCGACTGCCCTCTTGCCGCGCAACAGCCGCCCCCTCGTGGCGAGGCAGCTAGCCCCTGAGTGGTTAACAGGCAGGACTTTTTTCCGCAACGTCAAAAAACGACTGGCGCAGGGACAGGGCCACGGAGCCGGGATGCCCGTTGGCGACCGGCCGACCGTCGATCGACACCACCGGCATGACGACGGTGGAAGCGGCGGTGATGAAGGCTTCGCGCGCGGTCAGCGCCTCTTCGACCGAATACGCCCGTTCTTCGACCTCCAGCCCCATCTTCGCCGCCAGGTCGAGGACAGTCGCCCGGGTGACCCCCCGCAGGATGCCGAAATCCGCCGGCCGCGTCACCAGCTTACCCTCCGGAGTGACGATCCAAGCATTGGTGGAAGCCCCCTCCTTCACCATGCCGTCGGCATCCACGAACCAGGCCTCGACGGCCCCCGCCTCACGCGCCTGCTGGCGTGCCAGGACGTTGGGAAGCAGCCCCACCGTCTTGATGTCGACGCGCTCCCAGCGGTTTTCGGGAACGGTGATCACGCCGACCCCCGTTTCCGCCCGCTTGCGGGATATCTCGGGATTGGTCTTCTTCGCCGTCACCACAAGAGCTGGCGGGATGGGCCCTGTGGGGAAGTAGTGATCGCGGGGGGCGACGCCGCGGGTCACCTGGACATAGACGAGCCCGTCCCGCACGCCGTTGCGGCGCACGACCTCGCGCATGACGATCTCGAGGGCTTTGCGGTGCATCGGCCATTCGATCCGCAATTCGCCGAGCGAACGGCCGAGACGGTCGAGGTGGCGGGTCATGTCGATGACGTAACCGCGCGCGATCTCGCAGACTTCGTAGACGCCGTCGGCGAACTGGTATCCCCGGTCCTCGATGTGCACCGCAGCGTCGGCATGTCTTTCATAGCGGCCGTTCACGTAGGCGATACGCGGCATGTCTGTCCCCTTTTGAAAAACCCGCCCGAACAGGCGTCTCAGAAAAACTCCAGGCTGACACGGAAAAGCTGCTCGACCTGTCGCACCGCGCTTTCCAGCGCAAAGATGACGACCCGATCCTTCGGCTTGATCCGCAAGGATCCGCTCGGCTTGATGACCTGGCCGTTCCGGTAGACGGCGCCGATCCGCATGCCGTCCGGCAGCTCCTGCTCACTGAGCGGCGGGCCGACGAGCGGCGAAGTTTCCAGCGCCTCCGCCTCGATGACCTCCGCCGCTCCGCGCTGGATATTGTGCACGGCGCGGATGCGGCCGCGGCGAACATGCTGCAACACGCGCGAGATGGTCACGGCGCGCGGGTTCACATGCGCGTCGATCCCGAGTGTCTTGGCGAATTCGTGGTATGTCGGATTGTTGATGAGCACGAGGTTCGACTTGCAGCCGAGTTGCTTGGCAATCACGCTCGAAAGAATGTTGACCTGATCGTCGTTGGTGAGCGCCACCATCAGGTCGGCATGGTCGATATCGGCCTCCAGCAGCAGCTTCTGCTCGAGGGCGCTGCCGTGCAGCACCACAGTTCGGCGCAATTCATCGGCGATGGCCACCGCACGCTTGCGGTTGTTCTCGATGATCTTGACCCGGGTGCGGCTTTGCTTGCGCTCGAGCGCGCGCGCCACGTAAAGGCCGATATTTCCCCCGCCGGCGATCACGATGCGCGTCGCCTCAGCCTCCTCATGTCCGAACAAGCCGAGCGTGCGGCGGACCTGCTCGCGCGTCGTCACCACATAGGCCAGGTCACCCGCCATCAGCTGGTCGCTCGAATGCGGCACGAACAGGCTGTCGTTGCGCGAAACACCGACCACCGTGGACGGCAGGTCGGGAAAGAGCTCGGTCAGCTGCGCCAGCGGCGTGTTGATGACCGGGCATTCCTGGAGGCATTCGATCGCCACCATGGCCAGATGGCCATCGGCGAACGACACGACATCCGTCGCGCCGGGCAGCGCGATGCGCCGCATCACCATCTCGCCCACCTCCACCTCGGGCGAGATGATGACGTCGATGGGCAGGTGATCGCGCGAGAACAGATCCATATAGTGGGACTGCAGATAGGTCTGCGAGCGGATGCGGGCGATCTTGGTCGGCACGTTGAATAGCGAGTGCGCGACCTGACAGGCCACCATGTTGACCTCGTCGTAGAGCGTCACCGCGATGATCATGTCGGCCTGTTCGGCGCCGGCGGCGGCCAGCACGTCCGGGTCGGAGCCGTGGCCGACAAAGCCGCGCACGTCGAGCGTGTCGCGCACGGCCCGGATGAGCTCGGGCGACGTGTCGATGACGGAAACGTCGTTGTGCTCGGCAGCAAGCCGCTCGGCAATGCCGTAGCCGACCTGACCGGCGCCGCAGATGATCGCCTTCATGGCTTCTCCTATACGCCCAGCGACTTCAACTTGCGATGAAGCGCGGAACGTTCCATGCCGATGAATTCGGCCGTCCGCGAGATGTTTCCGCCGAATCGGTTGATCTGGGCAAGCAGATATTCCTTCTCGAACTGCTCGCGCGCCTCGCGCAGCGGGAGGGCCATGATGTGCTGATCGGACTGTGAGGGAACACGCGGCATCATGTCTCCGATTTCCGACGGCAGAAGATCAGCCGTGATGGGCGCATCGTCGTCGTCGCGCGTCAGGATCAAAAGCCGCTCGATATTGTTGCGTAGCTGTCGGATGTTGCCCGGCCAGTCATGTGCCTGGAGCACGGCGAGCGCATCTTCGCCGAGGCGGCGCGGGCGGATGCCGACCTGGGCGACGATCTGCTTCATGAAATGATCTACAAGGACCGGAATATCCTCCCGGCGGTCGGAAAGCGGCGGCACCGTCACCGGCACGACGGCCAGGCGGTGGTAGAGATCTTCGCGGAAACGCCCTTCGGCGATCATCTCTTCAAGGTTGCGCGCCGTCGAGGAGATGATGCGCACGTCCACCTTCACGCGCTTCGTGCCGCCCACCCGCTCGAACTGCTGATCGACGAGAACCCGCAGGATCTTCGCCTGGGTCTCGCGCGGCATGTCGGCCACCTCGTCAAGGTAGAGCGTGCCGCGATGCGCCTCCTCGAGTGCGCCCACCTTGCGCTCGCTGCCGTTGGATTCGGTGCCGAAGAGCTCGATTTCCATGCGCTCGGGCGTGATGGAGGCGGCGTTGACCGAAATGAAGGGACCGCCGGCGCGCTGGGACGTGGCGTGAATGGCGCGGGCGGCCAGCTCCTTGCCGGAGCCGGAGGGGCCGATCAACATGATGCGGCTGTTGCTCGGCGCCACCCGCTCGATCGCCTGCCGCAACTGGTTGATGGCGGGCGAATTGCCGACAAGGTCGAAACTCTCGCCGCTGCGCTTCTTCAGGTCCATCACCTCGCGCCGGAGTTTCGAGGTCTCCAGCGCACGCTCGCAGATCAGGATCAGCCGGTCGGCCTTGAACGGCTTCTCGATGAAATCGTAGGCGCCGCGCTTGATCGCCGAAACCGCCGTCTCGATCGTGCCGTGACCGGAGATCATCACCACCGGCAGGTCGGGATGCATCTCCTTGATCTTGTCGAGCAGGGACAGGCCGTCGAGCGTGGAGCCCTGCAGCCAGATATCGAGCAGGACCAGACGCGGAACGCGTTCGGTGATGGCTGCCAGGGCACCGTCGCTGTCGCCCGCGGTACGCGCCTCGTGGCCCTCGTCGCTCAGGATCCCGGCGACCAGTTCGCGGATGTCTTCCTCATCGTCTACGACCAATATGTCAGACGCCATTGTCGACCTTTTCCGTCTTTCCCGCAGAGTTTCCCTTACCCGCCGCTTGGGTATCATCCGCCGTGGCCGGAAGGACCATGCGGATCATCGCTCCCACTCCGCCATGGAAATCCGCCGGAGCGTCGTGCAGCTCCAGCCGCCCTCCATGGTCTTCAACGATCTTCTTGACGATGGCAAGGCCAAGCCCCGTACCCTTCTCGCGCGTCGTCATGTAGGGCTCGAGCAGGCGCTGCCGGTTCTCGCGCGGCAGACCCTTGCCATTGTCGATGACGAGGACCTCGATCCGTTCGCCGCGCCGGCGCGCCACGATGCGGATAACGCCCTTGCGCGCCGCATCCTCCCGCTGCGCCGCTTCGATGGCTTCCGCCGCATTCTTGATGACATTGCCGAAAGCCTGGCTCATCAGGCGCGTATCGAAGCGGCCTAACAGAGGCGTCTCGCCGAGATCGCGCTCCATGTCGATATCTGACCGGCTGACCTCGACCAGGAAGGACGCCTCGCGTAGCGGCTCGCGCAGATCGAGCCGCTGGATGTCGGGCTTGGGCATGCGGGCGAAGGCGGAGAACTCGTCCACCATGCGGCCGATGTCGCCCACCTGGCGGATGATGGTCTCGGTGCACTGGTCGAAGACCTCGCGATCGCTCTCGATCACCTTGCCGTAGCGCCGGCGGATACGCTCGGCGGAAAGCTGGATCGGTGTCAGCGGATTCTTGATCTCGTGGGCGATGCGCCGCGCGACGTCGGCCCAGGCGGAGGAACGCTGCGCCTGCACGAGATCGGTGATGTCGTCGACCGTGACCACATAGGAACGCTGTTCGCGCGCGCCGGCGCCTTCTTCGGTGGTGATCTGGACATTGAAGGTGCGCTCCGTGCCGGCCCGGTGAAAGGTGATCTGGTCGCGATAGACCTGTCGGCCCGACGTCCGGCCGATCTCGAAGACGCGGCCGATCTGTGGCAGCACGGCCGAAAGGTTCCGGCCGGTGGCGTCCGAGGCACGGATGCCGAGCATCGTCTCGGCCGAACGGTTGACGATCGAGACGGTGCTGCGCGCATCGACACCGATCACACCGGCACTCACGCCGGACAGGACCGCTTCGGTGAAGCGGCGCCGGTCGTCGATCATATCGCGGGCGGAAATCAGTTCGTCACGCTGCGTCTTGAGCTGCAGCGTCATCTTGTTGAAGGTATCGCCCAGCGAAGCCACATCGCCGTCGGACGCGCGCACCGGAACGGCCACGTCGAGATTGCCGGTGGAGACCGCGCCGGCGGCGCCGATCAACTGGCGAATGGGACGGACCAGCCGGTCGGCGACCGCGATCCCCGTCCAGATCGCCGCCAGGACGATGGCGAGCGTGACGATCAGGTAAAGCAGCGCGAAAGCGACCTGGGTGTTGATCCGGTTTTCCTCGAGCGAGCGGTATTCGTCGGTGTTCGAGCGCACGATGCTGCGTGCCTTGATCACCTGCGGATCGAGCTCGCGCAGCGTGTAGAGATACGCGTCCGGGATCTCCCGCAGCTTGAAGATGGCGCCGATCAGGTTGCCCGGCGGCAGCGGGAAAAGCACAGGCTGTCCGCTGGCGGCCTCCTCGATCACCCCTTCCGGTGGCGCCGGTATCTCCATGTCGTCGGGAACGTCGGCGGCCATGATGACCTCTTGGTCCTCCCGCATCAGGACGGCCTGGCTCAACCCTCGCCCCACCGTCTGGCGTGTGAGCAGCTGGCGGAATCCGTTGCGGTCAAGGTTGTAGAGGGAACGGAAACGGTCGAGGTCGATGGCCATGGAAAGGGTCGTGCCGCGCAAAGTGCCGGCATTCTCCCGTACATAGGCGTCGGCGATCGACAGGGATGACTGGACGATGACGCGGGTCCTGAGTTCGAACCAGCGGTCGAGACCGAGATCCAGTGTCACCGATGCGACGACGGCGACCAGAATCGCCGGTATCGCCGCCACGAGCGAGAACATGGTGACGATGCGAACGTGCAGCCGCGCCGCCGCCTTGCCCCCCTTTCGTGCCGTATAGATGCGGTGCGCTTCGCGCCCGATCAGCGCCAGGAGCACCAGCACGAAGGCCGCGTTGATGCCGATGAGGATCAGCGTGGTGCGCGCATCCGGGGTCAGCGGCGTCAGGCCGAGCAGAACCGCGAAAGAAACCGCAGCCGTAATGAGCGCGCCGACCGCCGCCAGAATGCCCGGCAGCGCCATCAGGCGGCGGCTGTCATTCGAGGCGCCCTTATAGGACGGTTTGCCTGCCATTGCGGGTGACTGCGCAGTCATCAATGCTCACTCAAGCGAGACGCATATCGCGTGGCAGATATGCAACGCAATGTGGCGACTTTGCAACGCCTGGCCCGTCAGCAGTGGAAGACTGGATCAGTCGGGCAGGATTTCGTGCGGCGTATGCTTGGAGGCGCGATAGACGTCAACCCCCAGTTCCCGTATCTTCTTGCGCAACGTGTTCCGGTTGAGGCCGAGCAACTCGGCCGCGCGAATCTGGTTTCCCTGAGTCGCGGCGAGTGCCGCCAGAATCAGCGGATATTCAACCTCACCGATAATGCGGTGATAGAGCCCCGGGGGCGGCAGGGAAGAGCCGAAGCCGCTGAAATGCCGCTGCAGGTACTGCTCGACCGCCTGGCCAAGGGGCAGATCGTCGGGCAGGCCTTCGCTCTGGCGTGCGTTTGCCGCCGGATGGGCGCGCAGCTCGTTGTTGATGATGTCTTCCGAGATTTCGTCCTGTGGATAGAGTGCGGCAAGGCGGCGCACGAGATTCTCGAGCTCGCGCACATTGCCGGGCCACGAATAGCGCATCATGGCTTCCAGTCCGCCTCTGGCGACGCGTTTGGCGTTCAGCCCCTCCTGCTCGGCCTGGGCGAAGAAATGGCGCACGAGGTCGGGGATGTCCTCGGCGCGCTCGCGCAGCGGCGGAAGCCGCAGCGGCACCACATTGAGGCGGTAAAACAGGTCTTCGCGAAACAGGCCCTGATTGATGAGGGCGCTGAGGTCCTTGTTGGTCGCGGCGACGATGCGCACATCCGTCTTGATGGGCGTGCGCCCGCCGACCGTTGTGTACTCGCCCTGCTGGAGCACGCGCAGCAGCCGCGTCTGCGCCTCCATGGGCATGTCGCCGATCTCGTCGAGAAAGAGCGTGCCGCCCTCGGCCTGCTCGAAACGGCCGGAGGAGCGATGCTGGGCGCCGGTGAAGGCTCCCTTCTCGTGGCCGAAGAGCTCCGATTCGATCAGGTCACGCGGGATCGCCGCCATGTTGATGGCGACGAAGGGGCCGTTGCGGCGGCGGCCGAACTCGTGCAGGGCGCGCGCCACGAGTTCCTTGCCGGTTCCCGATTCGCCGTTGATCATCAGGGTCAAGTCCGTCTGCATCATCCGCGCCAGCATGCGGTAGATGTCCTGCATGGCCGCGGAGCGGCCGATGAGCGGCATCGAATCGGGCGCCTCGTTGGTGGCCGAATCCTGCCGGCTCGTGCGCTTCGGCTCCGCCAGGGCGCGGCCGACGATGGCCAGGAGTTCCGTCAGATCGAAGGGCTTGGGCAGATATTCGTAGGCGCCGACCTCGGAGGCGCGGATCGCCGTCATGAAGGTGTTCTGGGCACTCATGACGATGACCGGCAGGTCGGGCCGCGCCTTGCGGATGCGCGGCAGCATGTCGAAGGCGTTCTCGTCCGGCATCACCACATCCGTGATCACCAGATCCCCCTCCCCGGCGGAAACCCAGCGCCAGAGCGTGGCCGCGTTGGAGGTGACGCGCACGTGATGGCCGACCCGCGAAAGTGCCTGGTTGAGAACGGTGCGGATGGCCGCATCGTCGTCGGCTACGAGAACGGTGCCTTGTCCACTCATGCCTTTGATCCCGCTTTCTGCCGTTGCCGGGTTCCGTCCGCCTCCCCGCGCCACGCGGGCATGAGGATGCGGAACGTGGTCCCGCGCGCGGAGGACTCGCATTCGATCACGCCGCCATGGGCGCCCACGATCTTGGCCACCAGCGCCAGGCCGAGCCCCGAACCGTTCTGCTTGGTCGTGATGAAGGGGTCGAAGATGATCGACTGGATGTCTTCGGAGACACCCGGTCCGTTGTCGTGGACACAGAATTCCATGGGCAGGGAGACGCGTTCGCTCGTGCCCGGCACGGAAAAGCGGATGCCGGGGCGAAAGGCGGTGGAGAGCCGGATCTGCCCGCCGCCCTGATCGCCGATGGCCTCCGCGGCATTCTTGATGAGATTGAGGAAAACCTGGATGAACTGATCCCGGTTGGCCAGGATGGGGGGCAGCGAGGGATCGTATTCCTCGACGATGTCGATGTCGCGCGCGAAGCCGTTCCGGGCGATCGCCTTGACGTGGTCGAGCACCACGTGGATGTTGACCGGCACGCGGTCGACGGGCCGTTCGTCGGAAAAGACCTCCATGCGGTCGACCAGCGCGACGATGCGGTCCGTCTCCTCCGTGATCAAGCGGGCGAGCGGACGGTCCTCGTCGGAGACGACGTTTTCAAGGAGCTGAGCGGCGCCGCGAATGCCCGACAGGGGGTTCTTGATTTCATGTGCCAGCATGGCGGCGAGCCCCGTCACCGAGCGCGCGGCGCCGCGGTGCGTCATCTGCCGGTCGATCTTGTCGGCCATCGAGCGTTCCTGGAACATGACGACCGACGCGCCGGCGGGATCGGCGACTGGCGTCACGTAGATGTCGACGACCTTGTCGGGCCCGAGCCGTGGCGAGGAGATGTCGACGCGGTACTCGTTGACCGGGGCGCGGCGCTCCTGCACCTGCTCGAGCAGGCTCAGGAGAGGACTGCCGAAGGGGACGAAATCGGCCAGCCGGCTGCGCGCCAGCATGGCGGCGCTGAGACGGAAGAAGTCCTCGGCCTCCGCGTTGGCGAAGGTGATGAAGCCGTCCGCGTCGACCATGATCAGAGGCCGGCCGATCGCGTCGATGACCAACTGTGCCACCTCGGCCTTGGCGAGCGGACTGGGAACGGCAGCCTTCATGCGACGAGCCTTTCGTTGCAAACGGGGCCGGCGAAGACCTGCCTCAGCTGTTTCAAAACCACGTCGGGATCCGTTTCCGTCAGAATGGCCCGGCGCAGCGTCACGGCGTTCTGCCCGCCGTGGCGCTCCAGATACCACCCGAGATGCTTGCGCGCGTGGCGCACGCCCTGCTCGCGGCCGTAATGGACCAGCATGTCTTCGTAGTGCGCCTGCACATAGCCGGTCATCTGCTCACCTTCCGGGATACCCGGTGTCGGAGTTCCCGCCGTGTGATGGGCGAGCTGGCCGGCTTTCCATGGCGCCCCGTAGTGCGCCCGGCCGATCATGACGGCATCGGCACCGGACTGCGCCAGCATGGTTTGCGCCTCCGCCGGGCCGTCGCCGTCGCCATTGGCGACGACCGGGATGGAAACGGCATCCTTCACGCGCGCGATCGCCCTCCAGTCCGCCCTGCCCTTGTAGAACTGGCAGCGCGTGCGACCATGGACGGTGATCATGGCGACGCCGGCCTCCTCGGCGCGGCGCGCGATCATCGGCGCGTTGAGGCAATCCTCGTCCCAGCCGAGCCGCATCTTCACCGTGACCGGCACGGGGACGGCCCTGACCACCGCCTCGATCAGCGTCAGCGCGAAATCCGGCTCGCGCATGAGCGCCGAGCCGCAATAGCCGCCCGTCACCTTCTTGGCCGGACAGCCCATGTTGATATCGACGATATCTGCTCCCTCGCCGACGGCGATGCGCGCAGCCTCGGCCATCCAGCGCGCCTCGCGTCCGGCGATCTGGACCATGTGCACGTCGATCTCCGGACGGCGGCGGATGCCGCGGCCGCTCTCCGCCCTGCCCCGGGCCAGTTCTCCGCTCGCCACCATCTCGGAGACGACGAGACCCGCGCCATGGGCATGGGCGCGCAGCCGGAACGGCAGGTCCGTGACCCCCGACATCGGCGCCAGGAAGACGCGATTGCGCAGGCTCACCGAACCGACGCGCAGGGGCTGCGAAAGCGAGGCGACAGGATTGTTGCTGCTCAAAAAGGATGCACCTTCATTCTATGCTCAATTCTTAGCCATAGTTTCTGGGTTGCGCAATGGGATTGACGGCGGCATAGCAGAAATCCGCTGGCATTTCCCCTCGGCGCTGGTTATTCCCCGCGAACATGGATGCGCTTCTCGAACAGGACAAGGCGGCAACGAAGTGTCGGATCGCCGCGGTCATCGTGGCCGCCGGACGGGGCGAGCGCGCCGGGCAGAACGCCAGCGGGCCGAAGCAATACCGGCCGATCGGCGACAAGCCGGTGATCCGCCACACGATCGAAGCCTTCGCGCTTCATCCACGCGTCGACGTGGTCGTGACCGCGATCCATCCGCAGGATGCCGATCTCTTCGCCGCGGCGGCGGACGGGATCCCCGGCGACCTTCGCCAGGTCGACGGCGGCGCGTCGCGCCAGGAATCGACACGCCTCGCACTGGCTTCGCTGGCGGGGCTGAACCCGGAAATCGTGGTCATTCACGATGCCGTGCGGCCGTTCGTCGACGGGGCCCTGATCGACCGGGTGGTCGACGCCGTAACGCGGGATGCAGGCGCCCTGCCCGCCGTTGCCGTGTCCGACACGCTGAAACGCTGTGGTGACGCCGACATGCGCGTGCGCGAAACCGTGCCGCGTGACGGGCTCTACGCTGCCCAAACCCCGCAAGCCTTTCCTTTCCTGGCGATCCTCGCCGCCCATGAAAAGGCGCGGGAAGCAGGCCTGGTCGCCTTCACCGACGACGCGGCCATCGCCGAATGGGCGGGCATCGCCGTCACCCTGGTGAAAGGCTCGCCCGACAACGTGAAGCTCACCTGGGCGAGCGATCTGGCGCTCGCCGATGAACGGCTGAAAGGAGCTGCGGCGCGCATGCCGGATGTCAGGACGGGCAACGGATACGATGTCCATGCCTTCGGCGCGGGAGACCACGTCATGCTGGGCGGCGTCAGGATCGATCACGACAGGACGCTGACAGGCCATTCCGACGCCGATGTCGGGCTGCATGCATTGACCGATGCGCTTCTGGCCACCTGCGGCGCCGGGGACATCGGCACCCATTTCCCGCCTACCGACCCGCAGTGGAAAGGAGCGGCCTCGCGTCTCTTCGTGGAGCACGCGGTGGGGCTCGTGCGCGAGCGCGGCGGGCGCATCGCCAATGCCGATATCACGCTTATCTGCGAGGCGCCAAAGATCGGCCCGCACCGGACGGCCATGGTGGCGGCGCTCGAAAGCATGCTCGGCATCGCGCCGGAGCGCATCTCCATCAAGGCGACGACCAACGAGCGGCTGGGATTCGTCGGGAGGCAGGAAGGGATCGCGGCGCTGGCGACTGTCAGCGTCGTCTATCCGGGAAGCCTGCCGGAATGAGCGAGGGAAGAATGAGCGATACCGAGATGCTGGCGGTCAAGGTGCTGGAGGCGCTGAGACAGCGCGGCCTGAGGCTCGCCACCGCCGAATCCTGCACCGGTGGCATGATTTCCGCTGCCATCACCGATCTCGCCGGGGCCTCCGATGTATTGGAGCGCGGCTTCGTCACCTATTCCAACGCGGCGAAGGCGGAAATGCTGGGTGTGCCGCCGGAGACGATCTCCGCGCACGGTGCCGTTTCCGCCGAGACCGCGCGCGCCATGGCGGCAGGAGCGCTCGCCCATTCGCACGCCGATATCGCGGTCTCGGTCACGGGTGTCGCCGGCCCCGGTGGCGGCACGGCGGAAAAGCCGGTGGGGCTCGTCTGGTTCGGTCTGGCGGTCAAGGATAAGGAACCACGTGCCGAAAACCGGCGGTTTTTGGGCGGCGAGCGCGCCATCGTGCGCCGCGACAGTGTGGCGACGGCGCTCGAACTGGTGCTCAGGACCGTTCAGGTGGACGCGCCGTAGACCGCGTTGGCGCGGCGCTCGAACGCCTCGGAAAACATGCGGAAGGCGCGGTCGAACATGGCGCCCATGACCATGCCGAGCATGCGGCTCTTGAACTCGTATTCGATGAAGAAGTGGACGTCGGTTGCATTTCCCTCGGCCGGATCGAAACGCCACCGGTTCTGCAGAAACCGGAACGGCCCGTCGATATAGCGCACGTCGATCACGTGCTCGGCGGGCCTCAGAACCACCTGGCTGGTGAAGGTCTCGCGAATGGCCTTGTAGCCGACGGTCATGTCCGCCACGAGAACCGTCACTCCTTCCCGCTCCCTGCGCGAGCGCACCGTCAGCGCTTCGCACATGGGCAGGAATTCGGGATAGGCTTCGATATCGGCTACCAGGGCGAACATCTGCTCGGGGGTATGGTTCACCCGGCGGACCGTCTCGTGCTTCGGCATGGATATGCTAGGCCGTCCGAGCCGTCGCGAGGCGCGCCTCGCGGGCGGCCCTCAAGCGAGCGAAATCCTCGCCGGCATGATGGGAGGAGCGTGTCAGCGGGCTGGAGGAGACCATCAGGAAGCCCTTGCTATAGGCGACCGTCTCATAGGACTTGAACTCGTCCGGGGTGACGAACTTCTTCACCGGGTGATGCTTGCGTGTCGGCTGCAGATACTGGCCGATGGTGATGAAGTCGACGTCCGCGGAGCGCAGGTCGTCCATGAGCTGCAGCACCTCGTTGCGTTCCTCGCCGAGCCCCACCATGATGCCGGACTTGGTAAAGATCGTGGGATCGAGCTCCTTCACACGCTGCAGGAGCCGGATGGAGTGGAAATAGCGCGCGCCCGGCCGCACGGTCAGATAATGCGACGGCACCGTCTCCAAATTATGGTTGAAGACGTCGGGCTTGGCGGCCACAACCACCTCGAGCGCGCCGTCCTTGCGCAGGAAGTCGGGCGTGAGGATCTCGATCGTTGTGCCTGGTGCCGCCGCGCGGATGGCATGGATGACGTCCGCGAAGTGCTGCGCGCCGCCGTCCTTCAGGTCGTCGCGATCGACCGAGGTGATGACGACGTGGTTCAGCCCCATCTCGCGCACGGCCTTGCCCACGCTCGCCGGCTCGTCCGAGTCCAGAGACGCCGGAATGCCCGTAGTCACGTTGCAGAAGGCGCAGGCGCGCGTGCAGATCTCCCCCATGATCATGAAGGTGGCGTGCTTCTTGTCCCAGCATTCGCCGATATTGGGGCAGCCCGCCTCCTCGCACACGGTGACGAGCTTGTTCGACTTCACGATCTGGCGTGTTTCGAGATAACCCTTGGAAGTGGGCGCCTTCACCCGGATCCAGTCCGGCTTGCGCATCACCTCCTGGTCGGGCCGGTGCGCCTTTTCGGGATGGCGCGGACGCGGCTTCGCCGAGACGGTGTCGAGAACTGTGACCATCACTTCCTCTGTTTCTCAAGCCTTCCGGCCTGCTTCCGTCTTTCACATATAGAGATTGCCGCGGATGGCAAAAGCCCGCCTGCCGATGACAGGCGGGCCCAAGGTGTGGATGTCCGGTCTATCCGCGGATCAGGCGATAAAGCCAGATCAGCAGGCAAGCGCCGATAACTGCGACGACGAGTTGGCCGATAATGCCGCCAAAAGTGCTACCGATCACGGCGAACAAAATGGCATTCAGGACGACCGCGCCGACCACGCCGAGAACAATATTGAGCAAAAGGCCGTGATCGGCCTTCATGATCTTCTCTGCGATCCAACCGGCGATACCACCGATAACGATCGTCAAAATCCAACCAAGACCCTCCATTCGAAATCTCCTGTTCTGGTTGATGATTCGCAAGAACTGCAAGAACTGTATGGCATAATCCCGCTTTGGTTGCAGCCGGGCGACTTGCTAAGCGTTGAGCGTTCGCCCGTAAGCGTCAAGCACGCTCTCCTTCATCATCTCCGAAAGGGTGGGATGTGGGAAGACGGTGTGCATGAGTTCTTCCTCCGTTGTTTCCAGGTTCATCGCCACCACGAATCCCTGGATCAGTTCCGTCACCTCGGCCCCCACCATATGGGCGCCGAGGAGTTCTCCTGTCTTCTTGTCCAGGATGGTCTTGATGAAGCCCTGGTCCTCGCCAAGCGCGATGGCCTTGCCGTTGGCGCCGAACTGAAAGCGGCCCACGCGAATCTCGCGGCCCGTCTCCTTGGCCTGTTCCTCCGTCAGTCCGACCGAGGCGACCTGGGGCTGACAGTAGGTACAGCCCGGGATCCTGTTCTTGTCGAGCGCGTGAACACCCGGAACGCCGGCGATCTTCTCCACGCAGACGACGCCCTCGTGCTCGGCTTTATGCGCCAGCATCGGCGGGCCGGCGACGTCACCGATGGCATAGATGCCGCCGACATTGGTGCGGCCATAGCCGTCGACCACGACCGTGCCGCGCTCCACCTTCACGCCGAGCGCCTCCAAGCCGAGATCTTCGACATTGCCCTGGACACCGACGGCCGAGATCAGGCGCTCGGCATCAATCGTCTCGGTCTTGCCGTCCTTTGTCTCGACATGTGCAGTGACCTTGTTCCCGCCCTTTTCCACTTTCGTCACCTTGGCTTCGGTGCGGAACTTGATCCCCTGCTTCTCCAGTTGGCGCCGGGCGAACTTGGAGACCTCGCCGTCCTCGACCGGCAGGATCTGCGGAAGAAGCTCGATGACGGTCACCTCCGCGCCCATGGTGCGATAAAAGCTAGCGAACTCGATACCGATGGCGCCGGAACCCATGACGATGAGCGATTTCGGGATCTCCTTCGGGATCATGGCCTCGAAATAGGTCCAGATCAGCTTTTCGTCGGGCTCGATCCCGGGCAGGACGCGCGGGCGGGCACCGGTGGCGACGATGATGTGCCTGGCCTTGTAGGTGCCCTCGCCGAGCGTGTTTTTCGGCGGAGCAGGCTGCGGTTCCATGGCTTTCTTCGTCGATTTGGAGACGACGATCTCGCCGGGCTGGTTGCCGGAGGCGGCCTTCGTCAGCTTGGCCTCGCCCCAGATGACGTCGACCTTGTTCTTCTTCATCAGGAAGCCGACGCCGCCGTTGAGCCTGGCCGAGACCTTGCGCGAGCGCTCGACGACGGCTCCCGCATCCGCCGACACCTTGCCGTCGATCTTCAGCCCGTATTCCTTGGCGTTTTCCGCGTAATGCATGATCTCGGCGGAACGCAGCAGCGCCTTGGTCGGAATACAGCCCCAGTTGAGGCAGATCCCGCCCAGATGCTCGCGCTCCACAATCGCCGTCTTGAAGCCGAGCTGTGCGGCGCGCACCGCCGTGACATAGCCGCCCGGACCGGAGCCGATGATGATGACGTCGTAGGTTTCAGCCATTTACTCCTGCCTTTTCAATGACGTTCCATGAGGATCCACTGGTGCGGTTCACGCGTCTCGTGGATCGGGAAGGCATCCCGCCGCTCCAACTGCCGGAAGCCGAATGCTTCGTAGAGACGGAGCGCCGTCGCATTGCAGCTTTCCGCGATCAGGCTGAGTGGCCGGCCCTCCCCGCGCGAGACTTCGTGCCCGAGAAGCGCCCGGGCGATGCCCTTGCCGCGATGTGCTCGGTAGACAGCGAGGCTGTCGACAAACCAGTTACCGACGGCGCGCTGCTGCAACGCGAGCAGGGGCGCAAGTGCGGGATGCGGCGGCTCCTCCTGCAGGATGCTGTCGGGAACCCTGAAGCCAATGGAGGCTCCAACCACTTCGCCGTCGATTTCCGCAACCAACGCGTTCTTCCAGCTGTCGTTGTTCCGCGCATCGCGCATGCGAAGGCGTCCCCGCTCCATTGCGGTATCGACTTCGCCCCTCATGACCGCGCCGTACCAGAGCCAGGACGCGAAGCCGTGCGCGGCGATATCCACCAGGATCGCCAGTTCGGCGGCATGCCGCTGCGCCGCGGACCGGATGATCACCCCATCCGCCAATGCCACGGCCTCGGTGTCCTTCTCCATGGCGCGCGCCTTACGCCCGGCCTGCCGAGCGCAACCCGAGCGCGATCAGCACCAGGAAGATGCCGTTGGACAGAAGCTCGACGGCAAGGAGGATGCCCAGGACCGCCGACGCCGACCACGGCATCTCGGCGAGGATCATGGCGCCGAGGATTACGGACAGGATGCCCGAGGCAAGAACCCAGCCCCAGCCGGACAGCGGCCGCAGGGTGAAGGCGTACATGGTCTTTACGGCTCCCAGCACGATGAAGATGATCGCCACCAGAACCGTCAGCGAGATGATGCCCTCCATGGGCCTGAACAGCAGCGAAAGGCCGATCGCCAGGGTCAGCGCGCCGAGCAGGAGAGACCAGAGAAAAACGGACCAGTTGCCGCGCAGGCGAAACGCCTGGATGATCTGCAAGGCGCCGAAAAGCGTGAAGGCCCACGCGGCCAGCAGCGCGGCGGTCATCGTCGCCGCGAACGGATTTGCCAGGGCGAGCACGCCGCCGATCAGCGAAATCGCGCCGAGCAAGGCAAGCCAGCCCCAAGAGGTGCGCAGGGGTGAATGTCTCGTGGAATAATCGGCCACCTTCTTCCCTCCTCCTTCAGCTTCCCAGGATGTCCCGGACCACCGGTTCAAGTGCTGCACCGACGGCACGCGTATTCTGTGCATCGAGGTGAACGCCATCGAGCGCGGTCGTCCGCGCGACCGCCCCCGCATCGAAGAACGCGCAGCCGGTCTCCTTTGCCACTTGTGCATAAAGCGGTGCGAGCTTCGCCGATTCGGCGATGCCGCCGTCGAACATCGCCGCGAAATCGGGATCGTCTGTCGCGCAAAGCGGCGGCGGTGCGACCAGAAGGATTGAAGGCGGCGGGGCGTCGAGGGGGTAGTCGTGGCCGCGAACGATGTCGACCAGCCGCTGCATGCCCTGTCTCGCACCGATGGCGCGACCGCAGACGAACGGCTTCATGTCGTTCGACCCCAGGAGGATGACGACGAGATCGAGAGGCGCGTGGGTGGTGAGCAAGGCGGGCAGAAGCCGGGCGCCGTTCCTGTCCGCGCCCGACAGCCAGTCATCATAGGCCGTGGTACGGCCGTTGAGCCCCTCGGGGATGACCTGCGCCGTGCCGTCGAGCTTCGCCTGAAGGACCGACGGCCAGCGATCCTCGTAAGCGTGACGACCAGGACCCTCGGCATCGTAGCCCCAGGTCAGGGAGTCACCATAGCAGAGAATGGTCTTCATGGCAGAGCCCCTCTCCAACACCCGTCCCCCGCGGGAGCTTTAGACCAGCATCGCAAACGGGTTCTCGGCCAGGCGCTTGAAGGCGGCGATCAGTTCCGCTCCGAGCGCGCCGTCGATCGCACGATGGTCGGCGGAAAGCGTCACCGACATGATGGTCGCCGGTTTGATTTCACCGTCCTTCACCACGGCCCGCTGCTCGCCTGCACCCACAGCCAGGATCGTCGCGTGCGGCGGATTGATCACCGCCGCGAAATCCTTGATCCCGTACATGCCGAGATTGGAAACTGCCGTCGTCCCGCCCTGGTATTCGTGCGGCTTCAACTTGCGATTGCGCGCGCGCTCGGCGAGATCCTTCGTCTCGTTGGAGATGGCGGAAAGCGTCTTCTCGTCGGCGCGCCGCACCACCGGCGTGATCAGTCCGCCGGGAAGAGCGACTGCCACGCCGACATCGGCGTGCTTGTGCTTGACCATGGCACTTTCCGTCCAAGAGACGTTAGCCTCCGGCACTGCCTTCAGCGCCATCGCCATGGCCTTGATGATCAGGTCGTTGACGGACAGCTTATAGGCTGGCTTGTCGCCGTCCTCGCCCTTCACTATCGGTGCGGCATCGTTGAGTTGCTTGCGCAATGCCAACAGCGCGTCGATCTCGCAGTCGAGTGTGAGATAGTAGTGCGGGATCGTGCTCTTGGCCTCCACAAGGCGATGCGCGATGGTTTTGCGCATCGAATCGTGGGGAACCAGATCGTAAGTGCCTTCCTCGAAGAGTCCGAGCACCTGCTTGTCGGACATCGGCTTCGGCGCGGGTGCCTCCGGCGCGCGGGCGGCGGGCGCCTTGGCCGTGCCCGCCTCG